>CAYSGV010000004.1:0-28807 GCA_964430685.1 uncultured Gammaproteobacteria bacterium | reverse complement strand
GCCGAAACGTTTGTTTTTTTACCTATAGCATCTACCTATACGGTAAACGCTGTATCATATTTTGCATTACTTTGTTTGACCATCAAGGGAAGTTGCATGCGCTCTGCATGTTCTTCGGTAAGTGTTAAACAAACTAAACCACGCGCCTTTTGAATCATAAAATTAATATTGGCGACTGTAGCATATTCGGCGGCAACGACTAAATCGCCTTCATTTTCGCGAGCTTCATCATCGACTAAAACAATCATTTTCCCGTATTTTAGATCTTCTAATACGGTTTCAATAGAACTAAATATGGTTTGCATCGATTTACCTCTTTAAAATTATAAGCTATCGCCAATGAAATTCGGCGAGCACATCCTGCCCATATGGTCGCCATTGTACAACATTTAACTCATGAAGTAATTCTGGTTTCGTAAAGGCTGTTTGTGCCTGATTTCCTAGCCATTTAGGCGCAAAATAGACCAGCAATCGGTCTAATAGGCGCTGTTCGATAAATGATTGTACGATTTGTCCCCCCGCTTCTAACCATATGTCATGAAAACCCAATTTTCCTAGGGTTTGCAATACTGCTGGTAAATTCAGCTGTTCGTTTTGGCTGGGGATTTCTAAAAATTCAATTTGATAACGTTGTTGTAAGCTTTGCAGTCGTTGCCCATCAACATCAGCACCATGCAATACAATTAGTTTTGCTGCCGTTTGATAAATATTCAATTCATCGCGCAATTTCAAACAACGGTCAAGAATAACCACCGTTTTTGCCAAGGGTGCATCCTCTAAACGCACATTATATTTCGGATCATCAGCATGAATTGTTTTAACTGTGGTGAGAATAGCATCATGCATTTTTCTTTGTTGATGTGTATAAATTTGTAAATCAGGGCCTGTCAGTGCAACCGGTTGTCCTTGTGCACCGGCAATTTTGCCATCTAAACTCATAGCGATTTTTGCGGTCACTAAGCTTTTACGCGTTTGCCACCAATGCTGATAACTGCGGTAGAACGCGTCAATCTCAGCTAATGCAACATATTCACAAAGTACATCTGCCTCACGCAATTGTTCAATACCGCGACCGCTGACTTCTGGGTTCGGATCTAAAAAACCATAAACAACTTTGTGAATTTTTTTGGCAATAATAAAATCGGTACAAGGTGGTGTGCGTCCATAATGACAACAGGGCTCTAGAGTAACATATAAAATTGCACCCGGTTGTGGATCAAAGTTTTGCAGGGCAACCACTTCAGCATGTTTGGTTCCGGGCCCTTGGTGGAATCCTTGCCCAACTATTTTGTTATCAACCACGACTACCGCCCCGACTGACGGGTTGGGCGCACAAAAGCCGCGTTGCGAAACAGCCAGTGCGAGCGCATGTTGTAAAAAATTTTGATGTTGGGCCATTGACAAGCTGGTACTCCATAGCAAGGATCGGTCACAAATAGATTCAACAGTTGGTTACAGCCGAATATAGGCCTAGTATATCATATCAATAACCCTGGAAAAACGAGGATAGTATGCAAAATCAAAAGGAAATTCATGTAGTGATCAGTGGCCATGGGAAAATGGGACAGGAAATTGAGAAAACCTTGCAGCAACATGCACAATATAAGCTCGTACAGATCGTCGACAGTACCAACGAATTAACTGCCGCTTTGTCTGCTCACCCAGTAGACATAGTTATAGATTTTTCAACACCAGACTCAGCATATCCAAATGCCAAAACCATTATAGAACATCGCGTACATCCGGTCATTGGTACAACTGGATTTGATCCGAAGGATATAGAAATCTTGCAAAAAGCAGCCGCTGAACACAAACTGGGCGGAATTATTGCACCAAACTTTTGTCTGGGTGCGGTATTGATGATGCAGTTCGCTGCTCTGGCTGCACGCCATCTGAATGAAGTGGAAATCGTCGAAAAACATCACGAAACAAAATTGGATGCGCCCAGTGGCACAGCCATCAAGACAGCTTTAATGATTGCCGAAAATCGTCAAACACCGCCAAAAGTAAAAGAAGGCAAAGAATCCATTCACGGTGCACGCGGCGGACTGTATCATGATGTTGCAATTCACGCCGTTCGCTTACCCGGTTATGTGTCGAGCCAAGATGTAATCTTTGGTAGCCTGGGTGAAACCCTAACCATTAGCCACAATACCACCAGTCGGGAAGCTTATATGACTGGTGTATTGTTGGCCTGCCAAAAAGTTTTGCATTTACAAGAACTGGTTTATGGTTTGGAGCATTTGTTGTAGTTTAAAATAAACCATTTTCGATCGCAGTTGGGGTATTTAATAATCGCTCTAAAAAGAAGGAAACTTGTCCATTAATATGTTTCGCAATGGGCATTTGCGCGACAACCTGTGCCAGACCACGCATTGCATTTGCTCCATTACAATCCGGATAAACATCAATAAAAGCTTTTTGCTTCACAATAGCTTTGTGAATGGATTCCTCATAAGGTATTTCACCCAAATAAGTAAGTGCCACGTCTAAAAAATGTTCTGTTACACGTGCTAACTTTGCAAAGAGTTGCTGACCTTCTTCTGGCGTACGCACCATATTTGCAACTACTGAATAACGTTCAATACCATGTTCACGACTAAACAATTTAATTAATGCATAAGCATTGGTAATTGAAGTAGGTTCATCACAGACAACCACTAAAATTTCATTAGCTGCGCAAGTAAAACGAACCATACTATCTGATAAGCCTGCAGCCGTATCAATTAACAATACATCAACAGGCCAAGGAAGTTCACTGAATGCATGAATTAAGCCGGCACTTTCCGTAGGCGAAAGCGAACGTACAACACCCGTACCCGATGCAGCTGGTACAATTTTTAATCCTGCAGGTCCTTCTAAAATAATTTCTTCTAGGCGACATTGTCCTGCCAGTACATGTGATAAATTATATTGTGCATGCAAGCCTAACAATACATCCACATTTGCCAAACTTAAATCAGCGTCAAATAAGAGCACTGATTGTCCTTGTTGTGCGAGCGCAATGCCAAGATTAACAGCAACATTTGTTTTACCCACACCTCCTTTACCAGCGGTAATGGCAATGGATTTAACCGGACGTATCGTTGTGGTTTGCTCAAATAATAATGACTGGTACATTTGCACTGCTCCATTTGTTGTTCCCTACTTTATAGTGCAAAATTAATACCAGTACTGAGGCATGCTGAAAAATAACAACTTTTATATTAACATGATTCAGCAAATGTCAATTTTTTGACAAACTGACTTAGAAATGTTGACTCTTTTTTAGACATTCAGCGCTAATTGGCAACAAGCGGATACTTGTTCGGCTATCTGTTGACAATGGGTGACACTTAGAGTGGGATGAACAAGCAACATAAAACTTGTTTCACCAAGCAGATGTGCATTGGGTAATACTTTTTGAGACAATCTTGCCTGAACAAATGCTTGTTCACGATAAATTTCTGGGCATATTCCAGAAAAACAAGATACGCCGCTTTGATTGATTGTGTGTAAAAGTCGATCGCGATGCCAATCTTTTTGAAAACTCTCAGCACGAATGAAAAAATAATATTTATAGTACGCATGATAAAATTGATTATCCGGTTGTTCAATTATAACCGCAGGCAACTCATTTAATATCTCGCTTATCGCACGTGCATTTTTACGTCGCGCTAACACCCAATCGGTTAATTTTGTTAATTGTATGCGACCAATTGCTGCTTGCATTTCGGTCATGCGCCAATTTGTACCAAATTGTTTATGCCGATATTGAAATACATAAGATGGTGTTCCTTGTTGTACGCTATCAATATCTTTACCATGATCTTTATATGACCAAGCATTTTTCCATACTGTTTCATCATTGGTAACCAACATGCCGCCTTCGCCGCCCGTTGTCATAATCTTATCCTGACAAAAGGAAAATACCCCAACATCACCAAGACTACCTATCTTTTGATTTTTATATTTTGCACCATGTGCTTGCGCACAATCTTCAATGACTTTTAATTGATGTTTTCGGGCTAAGGCTAAAATGGGATCCATATCGGCTGGACGGCCAGCTAAATGTACGACGATGATGGCTTTGGTTTTGGCATTAATCAGTGGTGCAATTTTATCCGCACTGATGGTTTGTGAAAATAATTCTACGTCAGCGACGATTGGCTTGGCACCAATCGCAACAACACTGCTAGCCGTGGCAATAAATGTGCGTGCCGGCACAATTACTTCATCACCAGGGCCAATCGTTAATGCGCGTAAGGCAGATTCTAAACCAATGGTGCCATTGGCTAAACTAATAGCATATTGTGTACCAATAAAATCAGCAAATTCACGCTCAAATGCATGACATTCATCTCCTGTCCAATAATTCACTTGGCCACTACGTAATACACGCTCCACAGCGGCAATTTCATCTTCTGCAAAATAAGGCCATTTTGGCCATGCGGTAGACATCAATGGTGGCATTTGTTGCTTTTCAATCATAGTTAATCGCCTTAGCTGGAACACCCACAACGGTTGCTTTATCGGGAATATCTTGTGTGACCACGGATCCAGCGCCAACCGTCACTTCGCAACCAATTTGCACCGAACCTAAAACACTTGCGCCAATGCCGATCCAACTTAAATCACCAACGCTTGCACCGCCTGCTAATCCTACTTGTGGCGCCAAGTGTACGCCCTCGCCCAAACAGACATCGTGTTCAACTACTGCACCGGTATTAATGATATTACCAAAACCCACTTTTGCCTCGGCGTGCACTACAGCTGTTGCAAAAACAACTGTGCCCGCTTCGATCTGGGCATAGGGGCTAACTACTGCGCTAGGGTGAACTAGAATCGGCAATTTAAACCCGAGTTTTTGACATTCTTGTAGCAATTGCACTCGCTTACGGTTGTCACCCAGTGCCACGGCAACATGTGAATAATGTGCGCTTAATTGTGTTAATTCGCTAATGGGACCAATGATTGGAAACTCAAGTAGCTGAGTATGATCTGGATAACGATCATCTAAAAGCGCGATTGCTGAAAATTGCTGCATAAGCTGGGCGCAATCCGCTACGACCTTAGCATGGCCGCCGGCACCAATAATTAACAATTGCTGGTTATTCATCATGTTATAAAGCATTTATATTCAAGAATTTAATGCCAGATATAGTTACAAATTGTTAATCAGAGTGCAAGTATTTTCATTGTTCGAAAGGAAGTCTATTTGCCAGTAAATTTTTTTGCCGTGACGTGTCCCGGTTCGTTAACTGCTTCGACTTTTAAAAATTTTAATAAGGTGAGCCATAAGATTTTGAGATCTAGCGCAAAAGATTGGTTGTCAACATACCAAACATCATATTGAAATTTTGTTTCCCAATCGATCGCATTGCGGCCATTAATTTGTGCCCAGCCGGTAATGCCAGGTTTTACATCATGCCGGCGCATCTGTTCTTTTGTATAGAGTGGCAAATACTCAGGTAATAATGGCCGTGGTCCGACAAAACGCAAATCACCTTTCATCACATTAAAAAGCTGTGGCAATTCATCTAAACTCAAGCGACGCAATAATTGTCCAAACCAATGCATTCGATACTCATCATCTAATAATGCACCGTTTGCGCCTTTTGCATTCGTCAATGTGCGGAATTTATATATCGTAAATAATTGTCCGTTTAGGCCAGTACGTTGTTGTTTAAATATAATTGGACGAGCTAAAAAAATAAGGATGAATAAAGCAATTATTAACATAGGCAGTGCAAAGATTATGAGCAATATTGTTGCTAATATCAGATCGAATATTCTTTCGTTTAATTGCTTCATATTAGATTTTTTCACAGCGTACCATTTTCAGCTAAATTTAAAATACGATTATTTGTTGTTCGATTTAAATAATACCGAGAACATCAAAAAACTCTGCTATTTTATTATATATTTTGGGAAATTCAATAAATTCTTTTTTCTGTGTGACATCTGAAAAAAGCACGCATATATCTTCTAATGATACCTATTACCAATCGAAGGCATTTATCTTTTTATTCAATATTACTGCGGCCGCACTGCTTCATCTTCCGCTGCTTTTCGCTTAACGCCTGAAAGTGGCGTTTGTGGCATTTCTTTTGCCTTTGGCTTGAAATGCATATGGCCAATGCTGGTAGTAATGCTCAAACCACTTGCTGCAGATGGTTTTAAAGAACTTGTTAAGACTGGCATTTCACCGTCTGTTTCTGTATCAGGACTAACTACGGCAGGTGCTTTCTCAACAGCCAAATTTAAAATTACAGGTGCATTAGCGCGAGAATAGTGATTTCCTCTAACCCCGGGCCTAATAAAGCCATCATGAAAAATTGCTACTGGATCATGATCACTGAATAGGAGTTGAGATTTCCCTTGGAAATTCTGATCAATCCATGCAATTAGTTCATCGTCAGGATAAAATTGTGGGCGATTCATACGGTTGCCATCACGATACCAAACTTGAATGGGGCGACCACTTAAGTTAGTCCAAATTGGAATCTCTTCAAAGTAGATATAATACTGCTGCTTTTGAATTTGCTCCAAATAGATGTTATATAGTAATTTATTGTGGGTAAATTCTTTTATAATTTCTTTATTGTTTATTGAGCTAGAAAAACTTTCGTTGTCATTAAAAATATTTACATATGTTTGGAGTTCGGCATTAATCTTGTCCTGTATATAATCAGGGTATGAGGGTAATAGTTGCATAAGTTTTACTAAATCTTCATCAGTTATATGTTCAATATCTGTTATAGTCCCTAAAAGCAGAGTTCTGATTTCCCGGTACTGGTCCTTAATTTCGTTATTATCAGCTATGTTTTTCATTAATACTTTTAAAATATTCTTCGCTTTTAGGGATAGGGGGTTTGTAATGCAATCGGTTATCTCTTTTTTCAGTAATTTGACAGTTTCCTCTGCTGTATCTAATTTTTTTGCAACGGTCTTTCTAAGGTTAACAACATAGACGTCTTCCATTTCGCCAATAGCATGAAGACCAGCATGTTCAAAAAACATGCTAAAAACAGCTACTAATTTTTCTCTTAAGGATGGTGGCATTGCCGGATCATCAAGCCCAGTGAATTTTTTTAAAAAATCAGCATATTGTTTTCTAAATGCAGAAGGATTTTCCACTTGATAAATGCCATTTACTAATTTGCCAAACGCAGCATGGATAAAACAATCACCCGCTCCTTTAGTAGTAAAAAATAATTTTTGATCAGACATTTCTGATTTTGGCGCTGTAGGAGCAGGAATAGTTGCTGTTGATTTTTTAGACAAATCTGTTGCCGGTGATGTGGGTTTATCTTGAGCTTGTTTCTTTAACTGCGAACCAACATCTTGACGACTATCTCCATCATTCTGGCTTCGTTTTTTGGTCAATGAGGCCTTCATTAAGGAACTGTATTTTTCGCGTAGCTGTTCTGTTAATTCTTTTGGTGTAAGCCTCTTCTCTTGATGAGTAGATTCTCTTTGCTTATTTAGTTTTTTTCTCTGTGCAACTGCCCGATTGTGGCGTTGTTTGATTTCTTCTAACTCAGGCGGCTCTAGACTATAGGTACCGTTTAGATGCTGATAAATAATATAGCCACCTCTTTGCTCAGCAGCTTGATTGACTAAGTAATCTAATCGCTTGATATGAAATTTAATTAAACATTCTATAATTTCATTTTTAACTTTCTTATGTTCAGCTCTTTTTGCTTCGTCGCTACTTCCTGGTTCCGATTCAATTATCTTTTTCTTATATAAGTCAAAATCTTCTTTTGTTAAGCCATATTTAGCTAAATAATATGGTTTATATGTTTTAAAAGATGGGATTTTCAATGTCTCCTCATGTATTCCTATTACTTGATCAATCCCGCCGGAAAAATTTGTTTCACGTTCACTTATAATCCTTGGGCCAATACGTAAACCTCTCTGGTACATATCAATGACCTGATTTGGATCATGCTCATTTAATGACTTGGGCGTAAATAGAAAAATCATTATATTGCCCGGATATGGCCGCTTCGTACTACCATCTAACTGGAATCTTGGTCTTAAGCGCCATGCTTTGGATGTTGCATCTGGTTTTTGGCCGTATGCATACTTAAGCGCATGCTCTGCTAAATCTGAAGTGGCAAAGAATGGAACTTCACTATTACCTAGAGCGCCGATGAGCAGTTTTAAGGGATGATCACCGGGATTTTTTAAATCCTCCATGAAACCCTTCATACTGTTACTCCAACGCATTTGCACTAAATCTCTAAAAGTGTCAAAAATTTCTCGGTTATTAGGTTTTTCCCAATATTGCTCACAATTTTCAACTTCTCTTGCTTTTGCAAACCATTCACGAAGTGCGATGATGGCATTTTCAATATTACTTTCTCGCGTTAATTGTGCCGCCTTTATTGAACCCTCCGCCAACTCAAATGCAGCTGCTGAAGCATTTGCTCTATTTAAGTGTTTCGTTTTACGGTAATCCCTGCGTTGATTGGCAGTAAATTTATGCCTAAAAAAATGGATGCCTCTGTATTGTGCGATATAAAATAACGGATAATTAGCCCAATTGATTGTGGCAAAACCTTTAGTTTTAATTTCATTATTCAGTTGCTTAATTTGTTCATTCAGTTCCTCTTTAAAAAGCCTTTTTTTGCTATCCTGTTGAACTACAGTTGCATTAACAGAAGAGCTTGTTATGGGTGACTGCTTACTATCATCAGTATCGGAATCATCACTTGGCGGACTATCACTAAAATAATCTTCGTTATTTAAGTTGTCGCTTTCGTCTTGTTCAGGTATTTCCAGTTGCTCATGTGCAAGTTTTAATTTGTTATAGATAGCATACCAAATACCTTTATAATCAGTGGCTTCTTGAATCCGGTCAGCAAACTCATCAGTTAATTGATGAGTTGTAATAATATCCGTAAGCTCATCAAACCAATCCATGGCATATAAGGTTAAATCTATTTTGAGCTCAGGTAAGCTAAATTCATCCCATGGACGTACAAATTTACTGAATAAATAATCCCAGAGTTGTATATAGGCTTGCTTTTCCTTGTAAAAGTCAGCAGTTTCATCCGATAGATGTATGTAATCTTTTAGTCTATGTATGCAACCGACTAGGTGCATATTAAATTTGAAAGCTGATATGCTAAATGCATCTTCTCGGTCAAAGGTGATTTCACCACTAATATTTGCCGCATGCTCTAAGAGTACTTTTACAACTTCCACATGGCCCATCTCGGCTGCTTTTTGTAATGGTGTTTCTTCACGACTTGCAATTTCAATATGAGCACCCAATCCAAGTAAATAGCGAACGATATGTACCTTTCCCTGTGCACTTGCTATATATAATAATGTTTCATCTGCATCTACTAAATCATTAACACCACCGCTTAACCTAGGTACTATATCTCGTAATGTAGCAAGTTCGCCGGTTGATGCAGCAAATGCAGCTTTTTTCTTTAATTCATTTTGAGTGATTTCATGTGCTTTATCCGGCTCATACTTAAGCTGATTTTGTATTTGCCTTTGATTTAGCTGAGTTGCCAGACTATCGCTGTCTTCTTCTAAACCAAGATTTAGCCCAGGGCCATTAACAGTTAAACCAATAAATAATTCATTTCGCAGGAATGGCTCTACCCCTTTTGCTGTAATATTACAATTGTTTAATCGAAAAAATCTAATTGATTTGCTTGTCGCCAAGGCTTTCGCTCCATCATCTCCTATAGGATTGTTACTTATGTCTAATTTTTCTAATCGTGTTAATGTAGTTAACAACTGTGCACTTACAACAGTAAGCTTACCTTCATGATTCTTATAAAAACGTACGTTATTGAATAATTCTAAATACGCTGTTATGTCATATTCTTCTTTGTCTTGAGGTTCTTCTGACATTGGTGTATACATGCTATTTAAATTTATATTCGTTATGTATATATTCTCTGCCAACGTCTCAACTAAACGAGCAACATGTCTATCTGTTAGTCCTTTCCCACTTAAGTTTAAATATCTTACCTCAGGGTCATTTTTCTTGATGTTATCAATTAGTAAAGTAAATTCCTCTTCAGTCATCTCCGCTCGTTTTTTTTCTGCTGTTGGTGAAAGAGGCCCATCACTAGGCGCATAAAAAAATACTTCAGCTTCTTCTGATTGCTTATGTCTTAACATAGCTTGTAATCTATCAATTGAAGTTTTCTCTCTTTGTTCATCACTTAAATTAAGTTTTTGCCACAAATATTCTCGTTTCTTGATTCTATCTTGGTCTGATGTTTCTGCCAAACCTAAGGGTGTATCACCATTACCATCTGTTGCTTGTAAATCACAACCAGGATGTTCAGCAATCATTCTAAATGCTTCAAAGCTTCCATGATAGGCTGCATAATGTATTGCCATACTGTTAGCTTCAGTGCATTTAGCTTTAATATTAAAGCTACGATGGTCAAGAATTAATCTGATATTATTTAATGCATTTGTAGTAATAGCTGAACAGATAGGTGTCATAAACTCATCTATATAGTAATTGACATCTAAATCACCAATAGCTAAAAAACATTCTAAGGGCTCAGTGCTGTTAAAGTTTCCTGCTGCACAATGAAGCGCGCTGATTCCAGTTTCGGCATGATCATAGACAGTGATTGTGCTGTGTTGCAATAGAACTCTTAAAGTTTGTATTAGATTTTTTGCGGCTGCATAACACAACAAATTCATGGGCTCTGAATTATCTTGGTCATAATATATACTTTGATCTACTTTTTTGTCATTTAATAATTTTATAAGAACTTCCGTTCGCTGAAAGAAGCAAGCACTCCAAATTGGTGTTCTACCTATGTGACTTCGTACATTTGTCAATATATCTTTATGAGCGAGAAAAATTTCAACAGCTTCAATGTAGCCCATAACAGCAGCCAAATGTAATGCAGTTGCACCATGGCTTTCATTTGCTAAGTTAATTGCAATTGATGTATTATCAATAAGCCAGCGGATTATTTCAGTTTCACGGTATTTGACTGCATAATGTAAAACGGTACCATTTGAATCTTCGGTATTAACACAATCAGGATCTGCAGTGATTAATTTTTTAACTTTTTCCCAGAAACCAAAAGATGCCGCCATGACTACCGTTAACCATGAATCATTGCCATATAACTGCTCATCAATTGGTAATCCGCCATTATCAATTATATCTTTTTTCTGTTCTTTATTACTTTCCATTAAAGTTAATCCTCTTGAAATTTATTCGCATTAGCTATCTAGTTAATTTAAATTTACTTCTGGACATTTATCTGCTTTTAATTTCTTATGATTAGTTTCATTTTTTACAGATTTGTCTCTAAACAAACCGCGTTTCTTTAAGCCGTTACATATATTAGTTAACTGATTAACTTCACCATGAATTAAGGTGAAACGGGCTTTTAAGAAGAGTGTGATTTTATCGCCAAATTTCCCATCTATTCCGTTAATAATGATTTGGGCTATTTGAATAGATTTAAAATTAAATTTAGGATGCGCAATTACTTTTTCTATAATTAAAACATTTCCTCCAATACAGGCATCTCCAAAACAATAAGTGGGATTATGGTTTGCTTTACCTACTCGCGGCCAAATTAAATCAAAAGCTTTTAAATTTCCTCTCTTACAGCATAAAGCTAGAGGTGTTTCATCGTTTTTGTTCACTAAATTAAATCTGAAGAATTTTTGCTTGCCTTTGAAGGGCCTCTTATCATTTAAAACGGTTAAAACCTCTATGCAGTCATACATTGCTGCGTAGTGATATGCTGTGTTACCCTCACTGTCTTGTTTATTGCCAAAAGCAGCACGTTCATCCGCATTAACAAAAGTAAAATTTAAAATAAAGCTAACAATCAAATAGTTATTTTGCTTTACTTGCTTAATAAAATATTCAAAAAGTGCATCTCGTGAATTTGCTAATGAATTTATTTCATTTATTTCATTTATTTCATAATGTGTATCAGGATTAGTCAGAACAAACTGCTCAGCTTCTTTTTGTATTTGAATAGCATCCATCCCTTTTTACCTTTTATAGTATGTACAGATTTAGTAGTGACTATGGCACGTTGATAATAAATATTACGGCTAGTACAATAAGTTTAACTGAGAAAAGTTACAATACTATAACTTACTGTTATTGTAAATATTTTGAAGATGATGAGGCAGGAATACGAATATTAAAAACAGCACGATGTTCAATTACTTTACATACAACATCGCAGCAGGATCATTGACCTAGGCCGTAAAATATGCGCATATCCCCACTTATAATAAGTATGCTTTTAACCGATTGAATCCAGCCATAATACTGAATTTCTCTGTATAGAAATCGAATACACTTAATTGTTGTATTTCATTATAACAATGTGGTCCGCGTAAGCCTGCCATCGCAATTTTACCAATGAATTGCTCACGGTATTGCTCGGATGACAAGGTTATGATTTCAGAGACCGTAATCCCATCACCATAACGCATACAATTATTCTGGCCAAGGCGATAAAGCTTTCCTGCTTCATTAATAATAGTGCCAGCCATTCTAGCACACTGTGGATCAACAACGATTGGATTCAATGGATGGGCTTGATAAGGACCAAACAGTGTATGGCTATAATATAGGTTTAAGTTATCTGATGCTTGAGACACAGGGGAAGCAAACAGATAATGGATACCTTCATGAATAAAATGTGTTGTATCAACCAAGCGCTCATTTTCTAAGTTAGTTAGTGCTATCTGCTCAATGAGTATATTATGGCTAAATCTAAATATTCGTGGGTTTGACCAAGAAGCAATCTCGGGTAACAAATAAGTTCTCTTACCATCAGAAATTATTTGTGGATAAGAATAATGCTTACCCTGAAGCAATATCACATTAAGTTCACCCGTATTTGAATGTAATTGAACAATATCACCTCTACCCGTACGCTTATTCATGGCTTCAGCATAAATAGCTTGCCCATCAAAACTGATAAAAGGATCTGCATAGAAACGATAACGTTGGTCCAATGTGGGTACACGTTCAGGTAATAGTGTGTGTATGCTCGGTGCTTTTGCATCTTGCAGTAATAATTTAGGCTGAACACTAATATTCCATTTTTTTTCTACAAACAGCCCATATAATATTCGTTTAAGCGACCTTTGCAAAAGCAAAACAATGAATTTGATCACCAAACTATTGGAAGGTAGTCGATAATTTTTTCCTTGTAAAGAATTAGATTCAATATAATGATGCTGCGTATTATATAAAGCCTTGCGCAATAAAGTGATGGAATTGCGGTAAGCATTAAGCATTGTTTTGCGATAGGAATGGAAAGTTAATTTTGAATAATAACGGGCATAGATTGAACCACCATCACAGATATTGGAAAGTTTCTGCACAATAATGCCCATTCGTGGTGCATGATGTAACAATTCATAAAATCCGGCTGGTCGACCACGGTATTGTTCAGGATCGCCATGATGAAAAGACAAAACGCCATATGGAACAGGAATCATATCTGGGTCGCGCAATAAACCCATACCAAACTTTATGACCACGTCAATATTATTTTTTTGCAGCTGTTCTAAAACGTCTTTAGGTATTCGCTGCCAATTCTTTTCATAGCTACTTTCGAAATGAATTACAGGTATATTGTCTGCAAGATAGGGTAATTTGCGCGTAAACTCATTTCGGATGCAAAAAATATTGAGAAGATAGTATAGAAAATGTTGTCTATAATCACGCTTAAAGAATGTGTTGGTGCAATTCAATATAAGTTTTACTTCTACTAAGTCTTCTGCGTATTCTAGTGCCTGCTTTTGCCAGAGCACAAGTTGCATATGATCAAGTATTAGTGCGGTGCGAAGTTTTGACATACTGTCACGCTTATATTATTTTTCTATTATCTTATGCCATAAGAGTGTTGGAACCATGGTTTGACAAAATCCTTTTTTGAAAAATTGTATATTATACCATTTAGGGTCAATAATGTCGGTTTCAAAATTTCCCAAGGAAAAATGCTTTGTCATACCACGCTCATAAGAACGGCAAACACCAAGATATAGTAAGTAGTGGGAAAGTCCAAATTCAAATAGATCTCTTTCATAGACACCTGTAAAATACATACTGATATCATACTGGTCCATGAACAAAGAACCTGCCACTAAGTTATCCTGATAATATGCAAGGATTAGTTCACCAATACCTTGTTCTATCATTTGGTATTGTATGTTCCAACTTGCATCAGAGCGCGTTTGTCGACCTGATATTTTATGGTGAAATTGCTTAAATGCTAAAAATTCGTCTAAAGATAAATTTTCTTTATTAATGATATTAATATTTAAATTCTTTTTTCCCCAATTGATTAGCGACTTATAGCTTTTTCTTATTGTTTTATAGTAGGCGTTTTCACTAAATCCTTGAAAATCGATGAGCATTTCATAGGTTATCTTTGAGTGATACTTTGCATTAAATAATACTTCCCCTAGAGTAGAGAGTTTTCCTTCTGGGAGCGTATCTTTTATCACTATTTGCGCACAGGAAGATTCATTTGCTTTCGCTTCAACATGATTGACAATAATATTGGCAATTTCTTTAGCATCACTTTTAGAATATGCATTAAAGCTATCTGCTTTAACCCCATCTAGTGGCCAACATAATTGGTCATTAATTTTATAGCAAAGCACATTGATTACTTTTCCATTATCGTTTGCTAAATAAAACGAAAAATCTGCAAAGGCTTCGCCATAATATTCAGCATAGTATTTTTGAAAAAAATGTAATCCACTTAGCTGACTCGATTTATCATGTGGATTACTGAAGTCGTATGAAAGTGGTAATACCTGAATGTTGCTCATGTTGTTATTTATTAACTATATTTTCTAACAGTAAATACGGGTTCTAAGAGCTGCGTATTCAGTGACTCAGCAAGCTTATTTGCCGCCATTAAATCATTTAGTTTTGCGAAGGTTTCTTCATAGGCATTGAGAATCAGGGAAAAATCTTTTTCATCATAGGCATAATTTATATTATGGCTAGTCAGAATAAAAACGCCATTGCCAATCATTTCTTTTTGAAAAAATGTCCGCAGAAGCGTGCGTGAAGCTTTTGGATGGTCCTTAAATGTTACAATGATCCAAGGTGCAATTCCTTTCAGACTGATTAAGTCCTGCAAATTATATTTCTCAATCAAGGCATTAACACATTTACGTAAATCGTCGCCATAAGACCAAAGTTTAGCAACAACATTTTTTTCTTTAATTTTCTTGATTGTCGCAATTGATGCCGCCAAAGAAAGAGTTTCAGGAGCAAATGTACTTGAATAAAAAACTTCTTCAAGGTGTTTCATTCTCTCTGCTTTACCAACCAGTACTGAAAGCGGCATGCCATTAGCCATCGCCTTTCCAAAAACGGATAAATCAGGGGTTACATTGAAAAGTGATTGGCCACCGCCCTCGGCAAAACGAAAGCCGGCTATAACTTCATCAAAAACCAACAGTGCACCGTTTTTGTGCGTCAGTTCTTTAACTTTAGCTAAAAATTCATCTTGCGGTTCATCTACGTTCATTGGCTCCATAATGACAGCAGCAAATTCATTTGGAAATTCCTTAAATAACGCGTTAAGAGACTCAATATTATTATATTCAAAGGAATGTGTAAGTTGTGAAACAGCTTTGGGTATTCCATGATATTTGGTAGTAACGCCTGCGTACCAATCATGCCAACCATGATAACCACAAACGGCAATCCGATCTTTCTTGGTCACATGCCTTGATAATCTGATTGCTGCAGAGGTGCAATCCGAACCATTTTTACCAAAACGGACCATTTCAGCAGATGGAATGGTATCAATCAATAATTTTGCTAGATCTAATTCTAACTCTGAGGACAAGCTGAATGTAATCCCATTATTTAATTGATCGATGATGGCTTGATTAACATCCACATCACCATATCCTAATACCACAGAGAGCAGGCCCGAAAGCATATCCACATATTCATTCCCATCCACATCCCATATGCGACTACCATGACCTTTTTTGATAAACAAAGGGGTATAATTAAAGGGGAATTGTGTATAACTTCTGGTAAAAGTTTGTGCGCCAAGTGGAATAATTTTTCTTGCTTCTTCTCTAAGCGAATTTGACCGGTCAAATTGATAAGATTTATTTGCTACCATATTGAAAACCCTCCATCAACCACTAAGTTGTGTCCCGTAATATAAGACGCTTGTGGCGAAAGTAAAAACATTACACATTCTGCAATCTCATTGGCATCGGCCATCCTACCCAAAGGAACTTTAGCACTGTATTTATTTTTAAATACATCATTTTGGCCACTATCAACACCGCCTGGACTAATACAATTAACCCGTACGCCCTTTTCTGCCCAATAACATGCTAAATATTTTGAAAGCGATATAACAGCTCCTTTAGAAGCAGCATAAACAGCGGGTGTATTGATCGGCCCACCTAAGTAGTTAGATCCTTCATAAATTCTTTGATCAGGCGCCACTATTCCATATACCGAAGCAGTATGGACAATTGCTCCCTTACCTTGTTGATTGGCCATATGGGAACCAATAATTTGATTGACTAACATCACGCCATCAAGGTTTACCGATAAAATTTCTTGCCATGCATCCAGCGCATAATCTTCAAAGGGCTGAAAAAACTTTTTGAGATCATGCCCTTTCCATGCAGCATTATTATGCAACCCGTCAATGCTTCCCCATTTTTCAAGGGTACGAGCAAGCCCTGCCTGAATGTCTTGTCTCAGCCTAAGATCACAAGATTGAATAAGTAATCTATCAGGATAATTTGTTTTTAATCGTTCCAACTGATCGCTATGCAAGTCAAAAGCACTTACGTTCGCACCTTGTTGCAGTGCTTTTTCGCAAACTTTTAGACCAATAATACCATTAGCCCCTGTAACGATAATCGTATGTTTTTTAGGAAATTCTTGCATTTTTTTCCATCAATAATTCTGTGTAAATAAACTCAAGCTCACTATCTATTTCAACTGAGCGCTCATTGGGCATTATATAGATTCCAGTTCTATCATTATACAAACTATCAGAATTCATCAATGTCTCATAGTTCCACACGTAGATGGAAGCATTGAGATCATATGTGGGTGGCGTATCTTGACGACGCGTTATATCAGCCCTCGAACGTTTACAAGGGACTACTTTAGCATGTTCATCAATTTCGACAACATCAAAGTAAGGTGACCGTCTGGCTGGCGTTACACTAAAAAGATTAGTGTAATTTTTTTCTTCCAGTAAAGTAACCGCATCAATAATATCTTGTATACGCCGTAGCGGAGAAGTGCAATCCAAATCAGTAAATATATCAAAATTGATACCCGAAGACTTTATCATTTCTTGTGCGCAATGTCGAATAACAGGAATTTTTGCAGCTGTATCAGTTGCTAAATATTCAGGTCGCTTAATAAGGTTATTAACACCATATGCTCGCGCAACTTCAAGAATTTCATCAGAATCACTACTCACTGCTATAGCATCAAAGAAGTTGCTTTGCTTTGCATGTTCAATTGTATGTGCAATTAATGGCTTACCGCGTAGTGGCAACAGATTTTTATTTTTCAATCCTTTTGATCCACCTCTGGCACAAATCGAGCATAATCTTTTCATAATATTTCCTCAAAAACTAGGTAAATAATCTTCTCTTGCTCTATTTAAATGATCAACACGACCAATATCTATCCAATATTCATGAATAGGGAAAGCATGGACATTATTTTGTTCATTAATAATAGTTTGAAATAATGTGGGCATATCAAGATATTCTTTTTTATTAATATAATTGAATACTTGTTTGTTAAAGCAATAAATGCCAGCACTAATAAAATAAGAATAATTTGGTTTTTCAGAAATACTTTTGACAACTAAATCTTCCAGCTCAACAACGCCATAAGGAACTTGGTGCGAACTTAGTCGAACACACATGGTTGCAAGCGTATGATGATTTTCATGGAATTCTATTAAATTTTTAAAGTTAACTTTAACCAATAAGTCTGCATTCATCACAATAAATGATGATTTAATTTTATCTTTCAATAAATATAAAACGCCTGCCGTTCCTAATGGTTCATCTTCTTCTATATATTGGATATTAGCGCCGAAAGTTTGACCATCTTTAAAATAATCTTTTATGATGTCAGATTTGTAATAGGTAGATATGTAGAAATTTTTAAATCCCTGCGCGACGAAATCTTCAATGATGTGTTCTAATATAGGTTTTGTGCCAAGCGGCAACATTGGTTTTGGTGTATGTTCGGTTAATGGCTGCAAACGCTTACCAAATCCCCCAGCCATGAGAACAACATCCACATCCATATTTTTGGTGGCATTAATACTATTAATAGTTTCTAAGCCAATAATCTTTTTTGTTTCATCAACAATGGGAATTGCCAGAATACTATGTTGTTGCAATAAATTTTGTATGGAATCTTGTGTTTGGTCTAACGTCGCGACAAGTGGTGAGCAGTTCATCACTTCCGCGACATTGCTTGTCAACGTTAATCCTCTGAGCAATCCACGTCTGATGTCTCCATCCGTAATCGTGCCAATTAAACGATCGTTTTCCTCACTGACCAGCACAATTCGTGAAGCAAAAGTGTTCAAAATATTCATTGCTTCTTTCAATATAGCAGTTTTCTTAACAGTAATATCTTGCCAATTATTTATCATTTTTATACCTTGTTAACGATTTAACTAATGTATTATTAGGAACATGACATCCGGGCAAAATGACCGCACCAGCACCGATCATACATAGGGCACCGATATGCGCACCACCAAGTATAATAGCGCCTGGTGCAACATGAGCGCCATCTTCTATAATTACATCATGCTCGATAATTGCACCTGAATTAATAATCACATTATTACCGATAGTGGCATTTGTTTGAATAATGGCCCGATGACAAACTATCGTTCCTTCCCCGACTACTGCGGACGACGATAATATTGCATGATTAGAAATCAATTGTAAGGATTGCGCTCCATTTTGTTTATACTGGCAGTATAACCGATGTCGTTTTTCTAATTGCGCAACCGTAACACCACCAATTCCCATAACATATTGGGTTAACAGCGTGGCGTCCTGAATTTTTTTAATATCTTTAAATTGCTGCACTTGCGGGTCAATAAAACCGACAATAGATAAATTTGCTTGTTCAACAAGTTCGCAAACAACTCCGGCGTGTCCTCCAGCCCCAACTAAAACATACATCAGAATTCCTCTAACAAAATGATATCATGCTTAACGGGGGTATTGATTATGTTCCAAGCATCCATAGGTGATAGTTTGGATTCAGGACGAAGGAATGATAGATTATTTTTATTAATTATTTCACCCTTAGCCATTTTTGTCGCGGCATAAACGCCTTTTCTTACTATAGCCTTGTTTTTTAGCTCTGCCATTGTAGGTTTTTTCTCATCAGATCCAAGTATCGTTTCAGTCAGTCGAATTTGTTTTATCATTTCAGAAAATTGTGTAACATTTAACGATGCTTGGTGATCTGGCCCTTCTAACGCGTTATCTATAGTAAAATGTTTTTCAATTACGCTAGCGCCTTTTGCCACAGCAAGCGCTGGAACCAGTATGCCTGTTGAATGATCAGAATAACCTAGCTTTAAACCGAACTGCTTTTTAAAAGTTTCCAATACATTTAAATTGATTTCATCCAAAGGCGCAGGATATTCAGATGTACAGTGAAATAAAACAACTTGTTCATAAAGTACTTCCCGAAGGTTAAGACATTGGCTAAATTCTTTTATTTCTTGGTAACTTTTAGGTTCTGCTTTAGGGTTTTGATAGCCATAAGCAAGCACATATAAAGCGGCAGTTATCTCATCAAGCGTTGCCATGCCCGTAGAAATAAGAACTTTCTTATTATTTTGGGCCGCTTTTAGAAGAAGTGGACCAAAAGTAAGATCACCAGACGATATTTTAATATAGGGCAAATCTAAACCAATTAAAAATTCAAGGCTATCCAGATCAAACGGTGTAGATAAAAACTGAATATTATTTTTATCCGCAATGTCTTTAAGTTCGTAATGTGCCGCAGGTGATAATTCTAATCTTTTCAGTAGTTCATACTGATTCTCATTGGGTTTTTCTTTCTTCTGATACTCGGCTTTTGGTGTATTAGGATGTACAATTTTATCAGCACTAAAAGTTTGAAACTTAATGGCATCAGCTCCAATTTTTGCTGCTTGATAGATCAATTCCTTTGCAAGTTGCATATCTCCATTATGATTGACACCAGCTTCAGCAATGATAAAAGTTTTATTCATTTGCATCATAAAATTTTCCATATATTAGGGATTCTAATGGAACACTTTCAAGTGTTGTGGCGATTGCAGCTGAGATTTCACCAGGCATACCGTAAAGTTTTTCAGAATCCGAATAAGAAGTTAATATTTCATTTATTATTTTAATAATCGACTCAGCATTGAAATCTGCCTGATAAACACCTCGCGGAAAAACGCGTCCTTTTTGTCGATCGCCAATGTTTAACACTGGTCGATTTAAATATGGAATTTCAAGAATACCACTGGAAGAATTGCCAATGACTAGTTTTGAAAAATATGCAATATGCAAATAATCATCTCCCAGTATAGGTATAAAATGCACTCTTTTCTCTTTATCTGCCCACTGTGACCATATTTTATTTAATAAAATTCCATCAGGATCACAATTCGACTGGGTAATAACAATCTGATAATCTGGAAATTTATTTAATGCATCACACACTTGCTCTGCTTGTATTTCGCTAGACTCTCTACTACGCGTAGTTGAATGCAGTGTGAGTAAAAAATAATTATTTTTTCGCAAAGATGGATAATTGGCAAAGAATTCACATTCACTATTTGGCTTAAATTGAAAAAGATTGTCTAATCCAATTGCGCCAACCATATGTACACTTGCAGGATCTGCTCCCATACGCATGAGACGCGATTTATATATATCATGACTCGTGAAATGCAGATTTGCTAACTTTGATATGGCATGTCGAAAACCATCATCCAAAGCACCATGTGTAAGCTCACCGCCATGTATGTGTGCAATGGGAATTTTTAGTGTAAATGCAGCAGTAGCTGCCGCAAATGTTTCATAACGGTCACCGAGTAAAACAATGATATCTGGTTTATGCTCATTGAATGCATCTGCAAAATTTGCAATCCCTCTGGCAATGGCTTTGGTCATGGCCAGATAGCTATCATCCAAAGATAAACACTCTACCGTCTGCTCAACTTTAAACTGATCATTTTTAATCTTTTCAAGTCCAGGACCTTTTAGATGTTCACCTGTCACCATTAAGCAAAGCATATTGGAGGCTTTAAGCTTCGAGATAAGAGGCCTAAGTAACCAATACTCTGCTCTTGATCCAGTTATGACAGCAATTTTACGCAGCGGCTGAATTTTTGTATTCATATGACGTACTTCGATCCTTGCATAGCATATTTACTGGTGTTGTTTTTAAACCAATCAAAAGTGATCGCTAGTCCTTCCGCCAAAGTATAGTTGGGAGACCAGTTTAAAATTTCTTTTGCTTTCTGATTATCAGCGCAAAGTCTCTCTACCTCGCTTTTATCGGGCCTCATTCGCTGTTGATCAATCTTAATTTCGAGATCTAAGCCAGAAATGGTTGCAATCATTTCTACTACATCTTTGATGGTGACCTCAACACCTGTGCCAATATTAATCACTTCACCAAAAGTTCGCTTATTGCCAATAAAAGATGTCATACCAAGGACTGTATCCAATACGAAATTAAAATCGCGGGTAGCATCGATATTACCAAGCTTCACACAAGGGTTTCCTGCTAATACTTGATTTAAAATTGTTGGAATAACCGCTCTTGCAGATTGTCTTGGACCGAAGGTATTAAAAGGTCTAACCGTTGATACTGGCAAGCCATACGAGCAATAAAAAGCATAAGCCATTTGGTCTGCTGCGATCTTTGAAGCGGAATAAGGTGATTGCCCCACAAGTGGATGTGCTTCGGTTATAGGAACAAACTGTGCTGTCCCATAGACCTCGCTTGTGGAAGTGTGAATCACTTGCTGCACATTATTTTCTAATGCTGCTCTAAGAATATTAAAAGTGCCTTTAATGTTCGTATCAATATACGATTCTGGTGCATGATAGGAATAAGGAATGGCTATAAGAGATGCAAGATGAAAAACGATATCTATATTTTTTGTAGCTTTTTTAACTGAGTCTAGATCTCTTACATCACCCAAAATAATTTCTATGTTTTTCAATGTTTCCGCTGAAATATCTTTTAACCAACCTATATCATTAAATGAATTATATAAACAGAAAGCACGGACATTAGCACCATCCATTACTAACTTTTCAACTAGATGAGAACCAATAAAACCATCGGCACCTGTTACACAAATATTACTCGCCATATTTTATTTTTTCCTGATAATCTTTAATTTTGGTTACAATGTTTTGGGACATTCCTGGAGCTCCATATACAGATAGAGCCATATTATGATTTAAATTGGTCTTAAAATTCAATAGAGTCGCAAAAGCATCTTTTATCTTATTTATATCAGCACCCGTAAGAATACCAAAGCCGGATTCAATAACCTCTGGACGTTCGGTTTCTTCTCTTAAAATAATAATCGGTTTACCTAAAATACAGGCTTCTTCTTGAATCCCTCCCGAATCAGATAAAATGATTTGCACAGAATTCATTAATCGAACCAACTCACTGTAAGAAAGTGGTTCAATGAGTTCGACATTTGATACTGTTGCCATTGTTTCATTTACATAATTTTTAATATTGGGATTTGGATGAACTGGCCAGATAAAATGAAAATCTTTGTAATGCTGTGCAAGTTCAGTCATTGCTCTACAGATTTCTTTTAATGGTTTATCAAAATTTTCACGCCGGTGAACGGTAATAAGAACCTTTTTACGGTTTTGTTGCACGAGCTTTTCAATATAAGTAGATTTGCATGCTTGACTTAGAATTAATGCAATAGCATCGACAATAGTGTTACCCACATTAAAGACATTCTCCACAATGCCCTCTTTAGCTAAATTTTGAACAGCTTGCTGGGTGGGTGCCATATGCAATGAAGCTAACTTAGAAATTAATATACGATTGGCTTCTTCAGGATAAGGGCGCTGCATATTTCCTGTACGAAGACCTGCTTCAATATGTACCACAGGGATCTGACAATAAAAACTACTTAGTGCAGCAGCAAATGCGGTTGTTGTATCGCCTTGAACAACAACAAAATCGGGACAAACCTTATCGAGAACTGTTTTAATGCGGTTTAATACAGATTCAGTTATATGAAACAAATCTTGACCATCTTTCATTATATTTAAATCATGATCAACAGAGATACCAAAAAGATTCAAAACATCATTTTGCAGTTCTTTATGCTGTGTTGTTGCACAAGTAATACTCACACAATCCATATCAGTTGCAACAGCTTTAATGAATGTTGCTAGTTTAATAACCTCTGGGCGTGTTCCAAAAATTGTGAGAATTTTAATTTTATTCATGGGATTCTTTAAAATATATCTTATCGACAGCTCGTTTTAGGAATTTTGCAATCTTAAATAAATTGCATCAAGCAAATACTTCACTGGCCAACTAATTTCCTTATTTTTAAAATAAGTGACAAACCAGCCATAGCCACCGTAAAAGCCTCCAGAAGGATTTTGTTTTGAGATTGCATAATCTAAAAGCACATTCGCTTCATTGACCATGCCTAGCTTGTAGTAGCATACGGCATATTGCAGCATAGCTGTCAAACAAACCCATTGTACTTGGGGAAACGCTGGAATAGCCCCATTTGGACGTTGAAATCGTTTGATTATATTTAATCCCTTGTGTGCATGTTCTTTCTGATCTAAATCGATTAACGCTTCGATAATATAAGCATGAAAATGCGTGATGATGTTAAAATCTTTTAAATCTTTTTGCGCCAAATAATAATTCAATGCGCGATTCATACCTGCCGAATAATCTGCACGATTATATTTCTCTACAGCTAATTTGAGTGGTTCAATAGCGTATAGATGAATGTATTCATTGCCAATGCTTGAAAAATGCGAAGTCAGAGGTGTATGCACACGACCGTGTGCATCGATTTGGGTAATGAGCCAATCACATCCTTTTAAAAAAGCTTTTTCGTATTTTTCACCAAATGGAATCAGCTCATATAAACCCTTTAGTATCTGGCCCGTGTCAAAGGTATAAATCGTATGCAGTGAAAGTTCTTGCCAAGCGCCTTCAGGTGTTTGGATCGATACGAGCCAGTCACCATAGCTACAGGCTAGATCTTTTTCGCCCCATTTAAGCAGGGATGGAATAAAATAACCGGTTACTTCAGGATATGGCTTCTTCGCCGTATCGCCATGAATAATGCCGCCTGCTAATGTATTCCGTTTTACCCATTGCATTGCATTTTCATAGGCTTTAACAATATGTGCTGGGGTATCTTTCTTGTAAATCATATGTAACTCTTTAATTTCTATTTAACTAAGTTTAGGATTGCAATTATATCTTGATGAATTTGCATGGTTGCCTTTTCTTTATAGGCTGACATTATATCGCGAATAATCGGTTTTTTCTTCTCAAGGCTATCAATAACGGCACAAACATTCTTATTTTCAATCGTTTCAAGCACAAATTCTTCCAAACCAACTTCTCGCATAAAATTTCTATTCTTAGGAAGATAGGGAAAAGAAAGTACCGGAATACCTTTTTGCACAGCAAAAATAGCAGCATGCAACCGCATACTCAATAAAAGAGAACATTCATCCATGGCTGTATCGGAGAATTGCAGAGGGACATTATCAAAATATTGCTTCAAAAACTCAATATCATTTTTTTGATAACGGGGAATATTTGACTGCTGTGGGGCACAATAAAGCGGTATTGGCAATAACTGATATTGGTTTTTTAATTCACGCAGCAGACTATTAAAATCCGTTACTCTAATAACATCATTCACTCCAACTTGTGCTAACACCCGCGACAAAAACGAAACACCGCGTATATTTAAAGTAGAATATTTATAATCAACCGCTTTAGGAAGCAAATTAATACCCATAATTTTGTCATTCGAGCAGTTTACTGTTTGATAAGGCAGAAGAAAAGTTAAATCATAACTTTGTTTAACGATTTTACGATGATCATAGGGAAAAAGTTTATTGGCGCTATCTTGATCTCTTACTAAAACAGCTAAACATTTATCGAGTAATGCCATTGAGAATTTTTTAGCATTATTCATGAGTCTTGGTCGCTCAACACTGATGCCTAACGCCACCATTTTAGTGTTAATGCCATAAATAAAATCGTGATAATTACATTGTGAAAGTATCAAACCACCACCACCAATAATGACCAGATCATAATCATCAAACTTATTTGTCTTACCCTTTATCGCCTGATCGTGAAGATTGTAAAAATTCACATGGGTTATGCCACCTAGTGCAAATAAAAAATGATGCAAGCAATATTTGATCCGTTCATCGCCAGCATTATTGTGACCATACCATCCCAACACCGCTATTTTCATAATTAATTCATTTCTTTTGTAATTCTATAAGCATTTAAAAATACTTTTTTCACTTTAAATTTGCTACCAATTGGATCCACTGCTTCTAATAAATTTAATCGATGCTGAATGTCATTTTTACTAAATTTGATTAAAATCGGACGTGCCGCTTTAGGTACTTTAAAATGTAATGGTAGTAGCCTTCTTATAAACACTTTGAGTTTAAGAATTTTAGAACGAAGATCAATCAGTTCATATGGTTTTGTGTTAGCCATCAGTTCTTTTGCATCAGTGATAATATGGTTCACTAATTCTCTTGTGCTATGACCAATATGATGAAAATTATCGTCTAGTATTTCTTTGGCTTTATTATCAATAACCAATTGCTGTGCGCTATCCCATCCTTTATTTCGCAACGCCTGCTCTATAAATGCTAATGCTTGATCTACTGTTTCGGCTAGAACACTAAAAGCAAGTGGCCATTGTGCATAGTCTTGCTGCAAAGTACGGTCAGCTAATGAAATAGCAGGAATTCCCATTAAATAACTTTGCATTGCCGTCGAACAATCCTTGTGTAGAACAAGCTTAGCAGATGCAATAACTTGGTTCACATTCCCCTGTTTAGATACAATGACATTTTTATATTTGCCAAATACTTTTTCATAATTTTTCTTAATTTCACAAGGATGCGGTCTGATTAGAAATATCTCATTTGGAAATGAAGTAATAATTTTTTCTAACCATTCTCTGAAAATTTTAAATTGTTTTTCTTCTTTACGGTAACTTTCACGAATCATATGTAACGTTTCCGGACTCATGGCAGGACATGCTTTTAATTGTTCTTCAAAACTAAAAGATTGATAACAACCAAAGTTTGTATTAACTAGAATAAATGATTCCGGCAATGATTTTGGCTTTAGTTGTTTATGAAATTCGTTATATTTTGGTGTAGATAAATCAAAAGCAGGGTTACCAATCACTTTATATTTTTGTGCTAAAACACTGTCCGGATTTCTTTCTATTAAGTCCCGTTTTTGCTTGTGGCCCCATAAAAATATAGTGCGCATACACTTGAGCGCGTCAATGGCTGGTGGATAAGTGATACTATAAACGGGCTCCGAGGCACCTTCATCAGAAAGATCATATAAATAGATGCCATTTTTTAAAAGTTGGCCATAATATTCAGGCGCTGGATTAGGTCCTTTTTCTAAAAAAATACCTCTATAGTTGATATATTTCAGTTCATGTCGAATAAAACCTGGATGACCTATAATAATCTCTAAACCTTCTTTACAAAAAAGGCGTGCTAAATTGATTTTATAATCTAGCTCTCTATTTGTAGATTCAATTGGTAGAAAAACATAGGTTTTATTATGCAGTCTTTTACGCATTATCTTCACCATTTTTTAGCGGTGTATGTGCGAGCAGATCTTGATAATCCGTAATTTGTTTAATCACACCGTTTTGCATCATAATAATACGATCGCAATCTTTAAGCGTTGTTAAGCGATGTGCAACCATAATCACTGTGCGGTATTGACTTACTGCATGCACAGTTTCCATTAAACTCGCTTCAGTTTTATTATCAAGCGCGGCTGTTGCCTCGTCAAAGATTAATACTTCAGGAGTCGTATAAAGCGCTCTGGCGATGGCAATACGCTGACGTTCTCCACCTGATAAGCGAATACCACGTTCGCCAACAATAGTTTTAGCACCATCTGGAAGTTGCGCAATAAAGCTTCGTAATTGCGCAAAATCTATTACCTGATTAAGCAGTTGGTGATCAATTGCTTCTGGTTTTTCACCAAAAGCAATATTTGCTTGAATGGTATCATCTATGAGATAAATTGATTGTGGTACATAACCAATTTTTTGATGCCATTGATAAGCATTAACCGGATATTTTTTATCAATCAGTACTGTTCCAGAACTTGGATTTAATAGGCCAAGGATAACATCAACCAATGTTGATTTTCCTGATCCGGTTTCGCCAACAATACCAATACATTCACCCTTGCGTATTTCTAAATTAATATTACTCAAAGCATTTTTATTTGCATTGGGATAGCTAAAATCAACGTGATTTAAACTGATACATTTTTCAAAACTAAATTCTGGAATATTTAAATAATTCTCTTTATCAGCAATAATATTGTGTTCAGTATAGACACGTTCTATAGAGGGTAACACTCCTTTAAATATATTGAGTTGATTAATGATACGATTCAAGCCAGGCATTAAACGAAACCCTGCGTACAAATATCCGCCTAAAATACCAATCATTTGCACTGGGCTTTCATATTCAAGGCAAAGAAAAGCGATGGTAGCCACAAATAAGCCAACGAATAAAACTTCAATAACCATACGGGGCAGCGCATTCGACGCAGTTTGCAGCGCTAAAACGCGGGATTTTTTACGAGAATGAAATTGATAAGCATCCACAAAAACATCACGTTTGCCAAGCAGTACAATCTCTTTAAAAGCATGGAAAAATTGCATCAGATTTTGCGTGCTCTGTAAAGTAGCTTCTTGCATGCGTTGTCCCCAGCGATAAAACTGTGGCAGAATTTTCTTGCTAATAATGAGCCAAAGTAGCGCACCTATGCTAAAAACCATTAATGCTAATGAAATTTTCATAAATACAATTAATGCAAGCAAACAAATGAAAATAATTCCTTCCGACATAATTCCCGCTAATGACACCATGCCGCCAGAAAAAATTAACTCAGCATCCCCACCAACCACTTGCAACCCGAGTGATGAATTACGTGTCAAATATAACTCATAATCTGCTTGCGCATATCGATGCAGCAATTTATTCTTAAAATGATAATTCATCTTTTGTATTGTAAAATTCTGATAGAATACTTCTACGGCTGCTACCGTATTTTTTATTAAATAGATGACACCCACAATAATGGCAATATATAATACAATTTTCCCAGGTGACAAATGCTCAGCAAATCCCACCATCGATAAGTATTTCTGACCGACTTCAGGTTGATTCATTACTTGCGCAAAAACCACAATTACTGAGGCCGTCACGACTTCCAATAAAGATGTGCATAGTGCAAAAGCAACAATGCCGACCCATTTCATTTTTTCTTTACGCGTGAGTAGTAATCGCAGCTTCTGAATCGCTGATAAAATTGAGGGTGTTGCTAGATTATTAATGTTCATTGAAACTTACTTTGTTTGTTGCTCTATTAATGATATCGGCCATTTTCTGTCTTGTAACTGACATAGAATATCGGCCGCGTATATGTTCGGGAATAGACGTAAAT
>CAYSGV010000003.1:0-34191 GCA_964430685.1 uncultured Gammaproteobacteria bacterium | reverse complement strand
GATTTTACAAAATGAATCATCTTGAATAGTTTTTCGGCAATATCTTGCAAATTTTTGGGATGCGCAACCAAAAAACCCATTTCTTCAATGAGCTTTTGCGATGTTCCTTCTGGCGTTACTCCAAAAATTGGTTTATTTGCACCAATATAATCGATTAACTTACTTGGCAAAAATGGACTCTTTTCAAATGGTGCATCGATAACCAGAAGCAGATCAGATTCAATCATTTTATTTAACGAACTGATGTAATCAACCGCGGGCACAAAATTGATATAGTTTTGTTCATTTAATGTCAGTGCAATCGATTTCTTCATTGACCCAATAAACTGTAATTTTACATTTTCCATCTCAACTGGATACTTTTCTTTTAACATTTTTATCGCCTGAATTACTGTATCCGGCTGCCTAGCGCCATAAAAGTTACCAACATAGCTGATGGTAAATTGCTTTGATTGAACCTTAGCACCTTTATATAAGGTTTCGTCAAAAGCATGTGGAATCACAACTGCTTTTTGACAAACTTTTTCTGCATAGTCTACTAAACAATCCTTAACCGTTTCTTCAGAAGTAAACGTGAGTACATCAGCAGCATGAAAAACTTTTTTTTCTAACTTTTTATTAATGCTTCGACAAAGCCTGCCTTTTTGCGAAAAAGGATTAGTTGACCATGGATCACTAAAATGGGCAATCCAGGGTATCTGCGGAAATTGTTGTTTTATCTTTAAGCCAACAAGATGCACTGAATGATACATTGAACAGCTAACCACAGCACTGTAGTTATCTAAATTTTTTAGCTCTTTTAAATAAAGATAATTTAACCATCTGTAGCCATCTGGCAAAGTAAAGAAATTAATCAAGCGTTTGAATGGTAGCTTTTTATACCATTTAGGTAATGGGAAATGATGAATTTTATTAAACTTTTCTTGTGCATACTGATTGAATACTTCGTCTTTTTTAGCCCATGCATAAATTGGCTGCACAGACAAAACATCTACGCTAATGCTAGGAATACTTCCCATTCTTTTGGCAGTCACATACGCCTCCGGAAAGGCATATGGAGGAAAGCAATGAATTAAAAGAAGAACTTTTTTAGTCATTTATAATAAATCTCTTAATTTCACCATAGCTACCGCAGTCCAGGTGAAACACCAAGACTGCAATAAAATTACAATTACATTTAATTAAACTTTTTTAATGTTTCGCACAATACTCATGGAAAACGTAAGCTTACGCCGCTTCCACGGCATATATTGGCAAAGCAATATTTATCTCGCGGCCTAAAAAAGTTAGTAACAACTGCACACGTTGTTTATCATCTAAAGTTGTAACGGTTGCTGTATAATCTTTAAAAGCACCTGCCAGGACACGCACTTGGTCACCTTGCGTGAACAAAGCAATACTGTTCACAAGCACCAAACCTTCTGCATTTTCTTGTTCTTTGAGACGGTTAATAATTTGTGTCGGTACCGAAATCGGTTTGTTATCATTCACCAACAAATATATGACGCCGCGCGTGCCATTCACACAACGCCAACGATCGTTTTCGGTATCAAGGCATACGAAAATATATCTCGGAAATAACGGCGCCAGCACTTCATCAACTTTGCGCGCATGACGGCGAATTTTTTTAAATCTGGGCAAATACACTTCAAACCCTTGCTCGCGCAAATGTTGTTCTGCGATGCGTTCCTTGTTCGGCTGGGTATGCGCAACAAACCAACTTTTCATTCGATCACCTTTGCTTTTTGGTCATCGCGCGAAATATGTAAAAGTTTTAGTGTTAACAAACGGTCCATGGCAACTTTATCTTTAATAGCATTAAATGTACCTTGTGGATTAATGACATCGGTAACAAAGACAGCATCGTAACCAATTAAATCAGCATTGATGTCCAAAATTGTAGGATGGATACCCGTTCCATTAGCAACCAGTTTTGCAATATCAGCTAAATCCCCTGCGCCAACCAAAGCAATTTTATGCCACTGCTGCGTTTGGCAGTCAGCAAAAGCTTCTTCACATTGTTTCCTGGCATCTCGAAAAAAAGTTAATGAGCGTGCTAAATAACCTGCAACCATATGACTTTTTTCTTTAAAGCCTTCGGGGGTTAAAAAATAGCTAATACGCTTAGGGGAAATTTGGCTTGCACGGATCCAGCCTTTAGTCAGACAGTGCTTCAAATAGTGATTCATTAATCCAAGCGCAATGCCAAGCTCTGCGGCTAAACCACGTTGGGTAAATTTAGGATTGCGCTCAATCTCACTGAGGAGATGCACCATCACCTTTTGTTCAGTCTGTTCGCGTGTATTTTGGAAAGCGGCCATAAGCGCATAACTCTTTGATTAAAATCATTAATTTTTACGTGTCCATTACGGATGTTCATGAACAGAACATTACGCAAGTAACCAAAGAGAGTCAAGAAGTTTTTTAAAAAATGGTGATCTGTTACGAATAGAAATCAACCATCGCACGGGCAATGGTCTGCTCGCTATATTGTGTGGTGACAAGTCGGTAGACATTATCGGCTAAATATTTTGCTTCGGCTGGATTTATAAGCAACCGTTCCATCGCTGCTGCTAAGGTTGGTATATTTTTAGGCGTAACCAATAGTCCAGTTTCGCCATCGCTGACTATTTCTCTGCCGCCGGGCGCGTTGGTAGTGATAATAGCGCGGCCACATGCAGCAGCTTCAAGCAGAACTCTGCTCAAGCCTTCGCGGTAGGACGGTAAAACAGCCACCTGTGCTTTTTCCCAAATGCTGCGAACATCGTTCTGGTGACCTAAGTAGTTAATTATGCCCGCCGCCACAGATGCTTGTAGTTCAGCTTCAGTTAGACTTGTACGATTATCGAAATCAGGCGCACCAACCAACCAAAATGCCGCACGATAGCCTTTTTGTTTTAACTGCTGTGCTGCCGCAATAAACTCACGCACCCCTTTATCTTTGATCATTCGCGCAACGAGCGCGAAGATCATTTCCCCTTCTGGATAGGGCATTTTATAAAAATGTTGCACACACACGCCTACACTGCACTGATGCACAATAAATTGTGGCTGACTTAATTTCAAATCAAGCAAGAGTTTGGCGTCGTCTTTATTTTGTGTGACATAAATAATTTCTTTGCGTTTACTTATAAATTCAAGTATTTTACAGAGCATTTTTCTAAGCAGAATAACTAACGGATTTTCACTCATAAATAAATAACCCATCCCCAAAAAAGTATTAATTACTTTGGGCACACGGCAAACATAAGCAACAATGGTACCGTAAATCACAGGCTTTACCGTAAAAGTGTGCAGTATATCTGGACGGTTTTGCTGAATAATTTTAAATAACATCACCAGTAATTGCGCTTCGGTAAATAAATTAAGACTTTTACGATTGAGTGGAAGATGTATTATTTTAATGCCAAGACTCACCAATTTTTCTCTATGTTCAGATACATTAGTAAGCACCGTCACATCATAACCGCGCGCTAACGCCTCCTGTAGAATAGGCATTAAATGTGCAACTAAATGTGAATCTTGATTGGTAAAAAGCATTATCTTTTTCATGATGCTAAATCTCACCATACAAGGTTTTATATTGCTCAATCATATTTTGCGCTGAACACTGCTTCATTATTTGTTGTCGTGCGCTAAAGCTCAGCTGTTCGTGTTCGGCAACAGGCATTTCGATTATTTTTTGCCAAGCCTTGGCTAATTCTGGCGGTGATTGTATTGGAATAATCATGCCATACTTACCAATGATTTTACTCGAGTCGCCAACATCGGTTGCAACACAAAGCACACCACAGGCAAGCGCCTCACACACACTATTGGCTAAACCTTCACTTAATGAACAATTGGTTGCAATATTTAAAGCCGAAGTAATATAAGGGATATCTTGCCGAAGACCTAAAAGATGCGTACGCTCCATAAGATTTGGGTACAGATGGATGAGCTTTTGCAAATCCGTATTATTAGGGTTAATCCCTTCGCCGACCAAAATAAAATGTATGTGTGGATATTGATTCACTACCATACCAGCAGCGTGAATAAAAGTGGCATGATCTTTTACCGGATGATATCTTGCAACAAGCCCTATTAAAAAACTTGTGGGTGGGATTTTTAATTCTGCACACAATAGTTGGTGATTTTCCTTTGCTGGCTGAAACACGTCCATATCATAGCCATTATAAATAACGGTGCCCTTATTTTTAGCATAACCATAATTTTCGTGGTCTATTTTACCAGCATAAGAGTTATAAACGATTGCAGCAGCAGCAGCGGAACATTTGGAATCGGCATAGATTACCATCCGGGTACCTCTTTTTTCGCCGGCAATATCTTGCAATGATTGTCTAATCCCTAAATAGAGTTTCGCTTTTTTAGGTGAGAATAATTTCGCTAACGCTGCGAATAAGTTGCCATGATACATCCAGCCTTGAATAACATCCGGTTTAAATTTTAATATAATCGCAACGAATTGACGCAGCTCTGAATGAAGACGAGAAACTTTTTTAAAATTTAATTCATGTACAACGATACCATAGCTTTTTATTTTGTCCGCAATCACGCCGCCACCCGTTAAAGAAATGACCTCAATGCAGAAATCATCGCGAATGCCGCATAATATATTACTCAGGGCTATTTCAGCACCACCTAAATTAGCAGCTGTGGTAATAATTAAAATGCTTCTTTTCGGAACCATCGCCTTTTACAATCTCCAGTAAGTTATATTATTTGCGGCGATAAATTCACGATCTACAATACCCTTCACATCAATGACAATACCATTAGATTGTAATTGTGAGGTAATAATATTTTTATATTCTTGTTTAAATTCATCGTGTGCCACTGCAAAGATAATAACATGGGCAGTTTTCAGATGCGTCAACGGTACAGTTTTAATTCCATATTCTTTTTCAACATCTTCTGCTACGATGACTGGATCACAAACTTGGGTGCGAATATTAAATTTCGCAAGTTCATCTATCATATCAATTACTTTTGAATTTCGAATGTCTGGACAATTTTCCTTAAATGATACGCCTAGAATCGTGACCACACATGTTGCGATATTATGTTTTAAGTTTAATAGCTCTTGCAGCATGCGATAAATGATAAAATTAGGAATACTATTATTAATTCGACGCCCTGACAGGATAACCTGCGGATGGTAACCGACACTTTCTGCTTTATAGGTTAAGTAATAAGGGTCCACACCAATACAATGTCCGCCTACCAAGCCCGGGCGAAATGGCAAGAAATTCCACTTTGTGCCAGCTGCATCAAGCACATCTAATGTGTCTATACCTAAACGGTCAAAGAGCATAGCCAATTCATTAATTAAGGCGATATTAACATCACGTTGTATGTTTTCAATTACTTTTGCAGCTTCGGCAACTTTAATCGAGCTGACTTCAAAAACACCAGCTTTAACAATTGATGAATAAACTTGACTGATTTCTTTCAGAGTGGCTTTGTCATAACCTGCAACAACTTTTTTAATTTTAGTAAAACAATGTTCCGTATCGCCTGGATTAATTCGCTCAGGACTGTAACCAATGCTAAAATCTTCACCCACTTTTAATTGTGATTTCATTTGCAAAATGGGTAAACATACTTCTTCAATTGCGCCTGGATAAACGGTTGACTCATAAACGACAATATCGCCATGTTTTAATATGATACCTACTGTTTCCGAAGCCTTAATCAAAGCGGTAAAATCAGGCTGATTAAATTTATCAATAGGTGTTGGTACCGTGATGATGAAAAAATTGGCTTCTGTTAATTCGGTAACATTATCTGTAAAAGTTATTGTTTCAGTTTTCAGTTCTTCACCACTGACTTCTCGAGTACGATCATTGCCTGCTTTTAATTCTGCTAGCCGTTGCTTGTCTATATCAAAAGCAATCACGCGATATTTTTTAGCAAATGCAACTGCAACAGGTAGACCGACATAACCCAGACCAATCACAGCAATTACTTTTTTTGATTCAGTTTTCATTTTTACCCCATATACTCGTTATACCAAGATTGAAACATGAGCACTGCCCAGAGGGGAAAAGCATTATTTTCTTGTCCAGTTAAGTGATGTTGCCACTTTTGTGCTATTAAGTCAGCGTTTAATAAACCATGTTTAGTCAATTGCTCATATGATAATAAATCACTTGACCATTCTCGCAAAGAAGTTTTTAGCCAATCTGCCAACGGTACGCCAAAACCCTGCTTGGGCCTATCGATTAATTGACGCGGCACATATTTATAAAGGACATTTTTTAATATATGCTTTGTCGTTTTACCATTAAGCTTCATCGATACTGGTAAACCACAAGCAAATTCCACAAAGCGACGGTCAAGAAACGGCGCTCGTGTCTCTAACCCAACAGCCATTGCAGCACGATCGACTTTTACCATAATATCATCTGGCAAATACGTCATCATATCCGTATACATCATTTGTGCGATGCTGCACCTATTTGCAATATTATAAGTGCTTTGTAATGTTTGAGACCATTGTTTCCCTAATACTACCTTTTCATTTAATTTCCAGATTGCGATTAATGATTCATAAATCTGTTCTGCTGGCACTTTTAAAATGGCTGCGGCTTTGCGACTTATATCCCATAAACGAGCAATACCTATTTTCTTTAGCAAACCATTATTATTCGGATTAATATTCGGTACAGATAATATAATATTCGCAATCCCCTGCGTCAAAATATTGGGTAAATGGGTTTTAAAATCTAATAATGATTTGGCCATTTGGTAACGTGTATAACCAGCGAACAATTCATCGCCACCATCCCCTGACAGCGCTACTTTAACTTTTGATTGCGCTAACACCGAAATGAGATGCGTTGGTATTTGTGATGAATCCGCAAAAGGCTCATCATAAATCTTTGGTAACTTCGGAATAGTAGCCAAAAGTTCATCCCGTGAAAGATAGTGTTCGGTGTGATCGGTACCTAAATATTTTGCTACAGCTAAGGCATATTCTGCTTCATTGAATTTTGCATCATCAAACCCAATGGTAAAGGTTTGGACTTTTTTCCCACAGTTTTTTTGCATGATGGCTGTAATCAACGAAGAATCAACGCCGCCTGATAAAAAAGCGCCTACGGGTACATCACTAATTAATGTTTGCGCAACAACCAAATTAAGAATATTTTCCAACTCTTTTTCAGCATCTTCAATTGCCTGAATTGATGTCGGTTGGCTAATACAATAATTTTTTAGTGACCAATAAGATTTAACGTCCGGCATCATTTTTTGCCGCAATGAATGCAAGTTAATTTCAATATAACCGCTTGGCAGAAGTTTTTTAAATCCTTGGAATATCGTTGCAGGTGCCGGAATATAACCATAGCGAAAATAAGCACTAAGAGCCTCAGTATCGACTTGCGGCATTTCAATGCCTAGACCTTTAATTATTTTTAATTCAGAACCAAACACGAAAAAATCATTTATCCAACCGTAATAGAGTGGTTTCTCGCCCATACGATCACGTGCTAGAATGAGTTGCCGATCTTTTTTATCAAAAACCACGAAGGCAAACATACCATTCATTTTCTCTAATGTTTTTTCAATGCCCCAATATTCAAAGCCTCTAAGTATTACTTCCGTATCTGAATGGCCGCGCCAATTTGTTAGGGTTAATTGATCAAGTTCTTTTTTTAATTCAGGATAATTATAAATTTCACCATTGTAGACCATAATGAATCGATCTTCCGGTGAATGCATGGGTTGATGCCCGGTTGGATTTAAATCAATAACTGATAATCGTCTATGTCCTAGAGCAAGATGTAAATCAGTGTCGAACCAATAATCCCCATCGTCTGGCCCACGATGAGAAATTGTTTGCATCATTTTCTGGATGCTTGTTATATAAAAATCTTCTGTGCTGGTTTTTACTGAAAAGAAACCAGATATACCACACATTTTATTGTTCTCTACTGAATTTCTGCTCAAACCAGGCAACGGTTAACTGAATTCCTTCTTCAATCAAACAAATAGGGGCATAGTTTAATTCTGCTCGAGCTAAACTGATATCGGCACAAGAATGCTTAATATCCCCCGGTCGAAAATCGCGAAATTTCACAGCCGTTGTTTTGTTTTTTGTTACTGCAGTAGAAATTAAATCATATAATTTTAACAAAGTTGTTTGTTGTTCGGCTCCAGAATTATAGACGCGATGTCCTGGAGTAGATAAGGCTTTTTTTGCTGCTAAAATATTCATGTTCACAACATTGGCAACATAGGTAAAATCTCTGGAGGTCGTGCCATCACCATTCACAAATATTTCTTTATTTTCTAAGATATTGTCAATCCAAGTGGGAATGACTGCGGCATAAGGGCCATTTTTATTCTGTCTTGGTCCAAACACATTAAAATATCTGAGACCAATCAGATTTAAATTAAAACAGCGTGCAAACACATCTGCATAAATTTCATCAATATATTTTGATGCAGCATAGGGTGAAAGCAACGCACCTGTATGTTCTTCTTTTTTTGGTAAAATGGGCGAATCGCCATAAACGGAGCTTGATGAGGCATAGACAAAAGCTTTAACTTTATGTTCTTTTGCTGCAAGCAGTAAATTGAGCATACCATTCACGTTACAGTCATGAGTTAATTCAGGGTATTCCAGCGAACGTGGAATACTGCCCAATGCGGCTTGATGCAATACAATATCAACACCGTCCATGATTGCTTTACACGTATCTAGATCTCTAATATCGCCTTCCTGAAAACGAAAATGATCTCGTTGCGCGGGTGTGCAACTGCTTAAAACCTCATCTAAATTTTCTTGAAATCCATTGGAGAAATTATCAAGCCCAACAACCTTCTGGTTATGTTTGATGAGATATTCGAGCAGATTGCTGCCTATAAAGCCCGCAACACCGGTAATCAGCCAGGTATGTTGTGTATTTAATTCTGTGCTTAACATTATAATTTGCTTGATAAAACCTATAAATTTGTTTGGGGACTTGGATAATATATAGTAAAAGCCGGCCTAATGTCTATATAGGGGGATTGCAGGTTGGATTTCGCCTGTAGGGCTCTATCCAACCTATGAAAAAACAAAAGTTTTACTCGTTCTGATGCTTCTTGCTTATCTTGCACCGGCAGGATTCAATTTTTTATCCGTATAATAATGCAGAACGGCCATGCTGACATGGCCAAACCAATAAATCCACACAAAAGTTGAAATAAATACATGCGCCCGCATGGCATTGTGTACGAGCTGTTTAATTAAACCAGCGCCCGGATAAAAAATGAAATCAAGGCCACCGGTGCAAGCCATAATAGTAACCGCTATCAAACCTAAACCTTCAATGAAACCTGGTAATCCGGTAACAGGACCCGTGGCAGGCAAACGCAAACGAAACAAGCCACGAATATCTGCAAAAATAATTTGCCAATCTCGTTGTTCTGTCGGAAATAGTCGGCGAAGTTTTTGTGCGTTTTGTGCATAAGCACACCAAAACCAATGCAGCACTACAATAAACAAAGCAAGCATGCCCATATATTTGTGAGTAATAAATAATTGTTGCGGCAGACCAAAATCATTATCCGTTTTTGGTGGTTCCATCCATAAACTTAAAAACAATTGAATGGTTATCGTGATGGCTAAACCAAAATGTAACCATGCTGTTGCGCGATCCCATTTTGCTAAATTAAAAATCCCTATGGTCATTTTTATGCTCCTTTATTTGCAAACGTTTATATTTATTTAGCGGACCTATTCTATTTATCCGCGGACACGGAGCTTGTACTCCTAAGTCCGCGCTACGAAGAATATACTGCTATATGAACTCATTTTTAAATCCATTTTGATAAAATGGTCATCGGCTTTGCTGCAAAATACATGATGTTTTCACACCAGCCAGGTAAGGGTTCACCCCCTGCCTCGATTGCCGTATGGCCATGATGAATTTCATCGTACAACATTGCTTGTAATATGGTACGACTGCGAACATCTGTTTTTGGTAACCATTGTAAATGCGTTTGCAAATGTCGTTCAACTTGCGACTCGGTTGCATGAACAAAACCCAAACTAATTCGATCCCCCCAACAGCCAACGGCAGCCCCTAATGCAAATGAACCTAAATACCACAATGGATTTAAATAACTGGTGTGGCTATTGAGTTCTTGCAAACGTTGCTGACACCAGGATAAATGATCGCGCTCTTCAGCTGCTGCTTGATGTAGAGTTGCTTGCGCCAAAGTGGAAGGGGTTGTCAATGCTTGGCCTTCGTATAATGCTTGCGCACAAATTTCACCACTGTGATTCACGCGCATCAAACGTGCGGACAACTGTTGTTCTGCTGGGCTAAGTGTATCTTCTGGTACATCCGCAGCAGGATTAGATCGCGATGAGGGAAACCCTTGACTAAATAAACGTAAAAACTGATCACCGCGTACAATAAGGTGATCGAGCCAGGTATAACATCGACCCGTTAATGATTCATCCATTATATTGTCCTATTGTATTCTTTAACTTTTTATCGAACCATAGTGTTTGGTCAAGCGGTTCCGGTAACAACATTTCACCCGCTTGTGCAGGTACTAAATATACAAAATTTTCGCTGCTTTGTCTCGGTAATTTAACTTCTAACCATTGACTGACTAAGTCATTGAATAGAGATGTAATCGGTATTATAGCTTGTGGTGATGCAGACAGTGTAAACGGTGCCTTATAAGCAAATAAGGTTCCAAATGCATATAAGTAATCTTGTGGAATAAGTTCATTCTTATTAACAATATCTGGAGAGTGATAAAGAATGCGTGAGCCGTGATCACCATGCACAATAATAATTGCACGATCATATATGCCCTGTTTCTTTAATCGATCAAAAAACTGACCTAATCGATACGTCACACAACCCACTTGTTCATGATATTGCTTTTGCTTTTCCTTGAAGCTTGTTTGCGTGTTGGCTATGGGCGGTGGATCAATATTGGATTTCCACTGACGCACATCAATCTTTAACGTGCAGTTTTCTTTGTAAACATAAGGTGAGTGTGGCCATAATATATGTGCAAAATAAGCGATACCATCATGCTCACGGATGATTGCTTCTTCAATTTTATCCATAACACTGAGGGCCGACACCGTTGTCGCACGTATGGTATAATTTGGCCAACTTGGATCATAACCAAAATGTAAAAAAAGTGCGCGTATGTGGGTGAAATAAGTTTCTTTCAACTGACTGACAATTGCAGAACGGTCTAAAAAAGCAGTTATTAAATAGACAAACTTTTCATAGACCGGCATCGGTAAATTCGCGATGGTGCTCGCAAATAATGTTGGTGCTGTGTTGCATTGATCAATAGGCACTGTAGCTTCACAGTAGCCAATAAAGACCGGCTGATAAACTCGAATGCGATAACCTTGCTTGTATAATAATGAAAAATATCGATTTACAGTTAATTCACCACCATTCACAGCATCATGATCTTGATTCAGTAAATAATAACCATGCACAGTATCATCGGTAAAATTCAATAAACTCGGAATACTATTGATGGTATTTGAATAGCGGCTATATGCGTTTGGATAAACCTGAAAACCATTCTGTTGATAGAATTGTAAGACATCACTTCCCCGCTGATGTTTAGGATCCGTTTGGTTCAGTTCAACTATACCTGCATGTTCGTCCATAATCAGATGAATCACTACTGGTAAATGATTTTGTTTTGGTGCAATGCTAGCAGTTGCAGTATGGACATTTCTTTGACTTCCTAATATATGTTCAACTTTTTTTGGAACCAGCGCTTGCCCAACTAAAAAACCAATTGCGCACCAAGATAGCAAAAGCCAGCTTTTTTTATCCAAAAATAAAAAAAAGATGGCCAGATTTGCAAAAGTGATGGGTAGGAATTGCATCGGTGGATGAACCGCTAAAAAACTAAGGACTACAGAAACGAGTGTTGCATCAAATATACTTTGCCACAACGAGCGCAATAAATAACGCCAAAACGCAAGGAACAGACCAAAGAATACGAAAATAATATAGATGATTATTGTTTCCAAATGTAACCATGGGTAAGCATTATTCGCTAAAAAATAAAGAATGGGAATAAAACTCCACGGCAAAGTTACCGCTAGCGATTGACCTAAAAAATTTAGATTGTTGTATTTTAGTTTATTCATTTTTTGGTACGGCAATGACATTTTTCTGTTCAAATTGATTAATATTACTTTGGCTTAACCACAATGATTGCATGGCTGGAACAGGTTCCAACGGATCACCTATTTGTCCAGGAACCAAATAAACAAAATCATCTTTATTCAATGTTGGCAATTGAACATCAAACCAATGTGTTGCCAAATCTCTAAAAAGTGTCGTGATTGGCACAAAAGCTTGTTTATTAATCGTTAGCATCTGTGGTGCTTTGTAAGCAAATAATGTAGCAAAACCATACAAGTAATCGCGCGGCACGGTCTCATATTTGGCACTAATATCCAATGAGTGAAGAACAATGCGTGAACCGTGATCACCATGTATGATTATAATTGCGCGCTCAAAAATGCCTTGCTGTTTTAAGCGGTTAAAAAATTGTCCGAACCGCTGTGTGATACAACCTATTTGTTCATGATAATCGTCTTGCCGTTGACGCCAGGTTTGTGGCGTATTAAATATTGGATAATGATCAAAATAGATTTGCCAATCGGTAACTTTCGGCTTTAACGTACAATTTGCTGCGTAAACATAAGGCGAATGTGGCCATAATAAATGCACAAAGTAAACAATGCCTTCATGCTCTTGAATCACTGCATTTTCTAGATGGTCCATCACCCCTAGCGATGGCACAGCTGTTGAATGGGGTTCATAGCGTATCCAACTGGGATCATAGCCATAATTTAATAAGTAAGGTCGTACATAACCTAAATAATATAATTTAACCCATTTAACGATTGCCGAAGAATTTAATAAATCTGCTGTTAAATAAATAGCTTTTTCATGCGTCGGCAAAGGCGTATCAGCGATGACCCGCGCAAGCCACGATGAATAAGTGATGCATCGATCAATAGGCACTTTAGATTTACAATAACCTATAAATGCGGGTTGATAGACACGAATGCGATAACCTTGTTGTTGCAATAATTCAAAATAGCGGTTCACTTTTAATTCACCGCCATCTGAAGCATTATAATCTTTACCGAGTAAATAACCGCCATGAATATTATTTTCCGTAAAATTTAACAAATTCGGAATGCTATTTATTGTATTGGTATAGCGGCTGTATGCATTTGGATAGACATTAAAACCATAGCGTTGATAGAACTGCGCTACACTAGTGCCCAATTCATGTTTCAGATCAGTTGTGTTCAAATCTGCAATTCCGGCATGTTCGTCTAATATAATGTGAATGACAACAGGCAAATTTTTTGCTTTTAGATTCGGTGTTGTTTGAATTTCATTGGCGTGTGTATCGCTACCAGCGATACGTTCAAGACCTTTTGGAACAATTAATTGTCCCATCACAAAAGCGATTCCACACCAAGACAGCAAAAGCCAAGTTTTTTTATCGAAAAATAAAAAAATAATAAGCGCGCCGAAAAAAATATATAAAAAAGCCCACAATGCTGCTTTTATAGGTAAAAAGCTAGCAACAACCGTGACCAATCCGGCATCAAAAAAATACAGTTTGCCAACATTTATTTTACTGCGTAAATAAGCTAATAAGAAACTGAAAGTGGCAACAATTAGATAGATAATCATTGTCTCTGCACGTAACCAAGGATAAGCGTTGTTTGATAAGTAAAAGAGGATGGGGATAAAACACCATGGCAAAGTTACTGCTAGAGATTGTTTAAAAGCAGGAGATACCACTGAACCCAGATTACGCTTTAGGATCATGATCATCTTCTTCTTTATTTTCACTGCTTGGCTTGACTTCCGCTGCAGGCGGTGTATGACCAAATCGTTTGCGGATTTGCTGCCAAGTGGTAGCCATAAAATTTTTGAACTGTTGCCAATAAATTTTAAGCAACGCAGCTAATCCTGCAATTCCAGCCAATAGCGATTGCAAAAGAATATAACCATTGCCAGGTTCTAAATAAGCATAGGCCGGGGTGATATACATTAATAATATAATTGTGAAAAATATTATTTTATCCATAAACTTGTTCATTCCTTCTTTGCAAAATTGAATTTACTCTTTATAACACAACTTGATTATTTGCTACAGGCTTACTTTTTGCATCGGTATGCATTTGCTTTGATCCAGCAGCAACAATCATTTTGGTCACTGCTCCCAAAATTAGTTGTGTGCCTGTATTAAGTGGTACGGGTAGATTTTTATTGCCATGACCAACACCATGAATTCGTAAAACCGGCATAGGTAAATTTACAGCAAATTCTTGCAGCACAGCATCTATTTTATCTTGAAATTGTTGTGATGTATTTTGTTGTGGATTAGCATTAAAATCACCAAATAATAGTGCGTGCACTTGTGCAAAACAACCTGCAGAATGTAACTGGTGCAACATTCGTGCAACACGATAAGGCTGCTCATCTATATCCTCAAATAAAACGGTACGCGCAGCCATATTTAATTCCCAAGGTGTTTTGAGACAACTTTGTATGGTGGCTAAATTTCCGCCAACTACACTTGTTTCAATGTTTTGGTTTTGTTTTGCGGCGTTATTTAAAGGATGTAAACTAAATTGCATCTGTGCTTGGTGACCAAAAAGCAAGTCTTTAAGGCATTGAATATCTACTGGATCAATTTGTTGCAAAGCAAGCTGGCGTAATGATGGGCCATGGATTGAACACCATCCCCATTGTTGTTGTATAAAATTATGCAAATAGGTGACATCACTAAATCCAACTAAAACTTTTGTTTTTACCGGAACCGCAATCGCAGTATTGAATAATGCAGCGGTAATCCAATCTGATCCGTAACCGCCACGAAATATTAATATTGCTGCCGCATCACTCTCTGCTGCTTCAATAAAATTTGCTGCGCGCGCTTGATGGCTGTTCGCATAATGGTAATAGTTAGGCCCTTGACCAAATATATTTTTCGAATAAATCGGTTCCAATTCCCAGCTTTTTAAAAAATTACAGATCTGCATCAAATCGGCTTCCGCCGAATCCGTCTTTGCGGCAGGGGCAATGATATATACTTTATCTCCGGACTTAAGTGGTTGCCATTCAATGCCTTTAATCATTTATATCCATTCCCCTAATTGATAAAAATACAACAACGGCAATATAAAACAAATTGGGCAAAGTGTCGAACCGGAAATGTCAGCCTTAATGCAATGGCCGAAGGCCGACACGCTCATTACGTCATTCCCGGGCGAAGGCTGCAAGGTGTAAGTGAAAAAAGAGCAGAGTCACTACAGCCGTAGACCCGGGAACTCAGGAGCGATCTTTCTTATGGACATTAATTACTTCGTAAGCATGATTTGTTCTGGTTCCCCGTGTCTTCGGCTGTGAGATAGTAATCCTTTAACTTTTTCATGCAGCCTTCGCATGGGGATGACGTAGATAAGTGGCTATTCTATGGCTGGCCAATACCCCCATTTTCCTTCAACATATATATTTATGCATTATTTCCATCGCTCCCGCTTAACCACAATGCTTGCACAGCAGGAACCGGCGCCAATGGATTGCCCGTGTACTCAGGTGCCAAATAGACATAATTTTTTTCACTTGGAGTAGGTAATTTAACGTTCAACCAATGGCTAACCAAATCAGTAAATAATGTGGTAATCGGCACAAAAGCTTTTTTGTCCGTAGTCAGCGTTTGTGGCCCTTTGTAAGCAAAAAATGTAGCAAACGCGTATAAGTAATCACGTGGCAGTATAGTATCTTTGCCACTAATATCCATTGGATGAAATGCAATGCGTGAGCCGTGATCACCTTGTACAATAATTATTGCACGCTCATAAACACCATGCTGCTTTAAACGTTCGAAAAATTGCGTTAAACGATGTTGCACGCAACCAATCTGTTCATGATAACTATTTTGTCTTTCGCGCCAGACCGCTTGGGTATTAAGCTCAGGATAAGAATCAAGAAATACTTGCCAATCGGTAACGCTATTTTTTAATGTACAATTTTCTGTGTAGATATAGGGTGAATGTGGCCATAATAAATGCACAAAATAAACCATGCCGGCATGTTCGCGGATCACTGTATTTTCTAGGTGATCCATCACTTGTAGCGCCGGCACTGTATTAAGACGAGGCACAACGCGTATCCAGCTGGGGTCATAACCTAAATGTAATAATTGCGGCCGCAGAAAAGAAAAATAGATTTGTTTAAACCATTTAATGAATATCGATGAATCTAAAAGTCCCACTGCTATATATATAGATTTTTTATAAGCCGGTATTGAACTTCCCGCAATCACCCGTGCCATCCATGATGAATAGGTAATACAACGATCAATTGGTACTGCAGATTGACAATAGCGTAGAAATGCAGGTTGATAAACGCGGATACGATATCCCTGTTGCTGCAATAATTCAAAGTAGCGGTTCACTTTTAATTCGCCACCATTTAAAGTATTAAATTCTTTTCCCTGTAAATATCCGCCATGTATATTACTTTCGGTAAAATTTAATAGGTTCGGGATACTATTAATTGAGTGCGAATACCGGCTGTATGCATTTGGATAGACATTAAAACCATAGCGTTGATAAAACTGTGCTAGCTTTGTGCCCAATTCATGTTTGGGATCAGTTGTGTTTAAATCGGCAATACCCGCATGCTCATCTAAAATGAGATGAATCACGACTGGTAAATTTTTTGTTTTTGGATTTAAACTAGAGCCAATTTCGTGCTCCTCTGTATCGATAGCATCTATTCGATCAATAAATTTAGGAACTAGAAGTTGACCGATTACAAAAGCAATCCCAATCCAGGACAAAAATAGCCAAGTTTTTTTACGCAAAAACATAAAAATAACTGCACTACAGAAAAAAATGCACAACATATCCCATAAACCTGTGTAAATAGGTAAAAAACTGGCCACAATAGTTACTAAGCCTGCATCAAAAATATATTGCTTGCGCACAAAGGATTGGCTACGTAAGTAAGCGAATAAAAAACCCAATAATATAAAAGTTGCGTAAATAATGAGTGTTTCTGGGCGTAACCAAGGATAAACATTGTTACAGAGGTAAAATAGAATGGGTATAAAACACCAAGGTAGTGTCAGTGCAAGTGATTGTCCAAAACAATGCGATATAGCAAACTTTGGTGAGTTAATTTTTTGCATCAATGCGTTCATACCATATAAGTGTGCGTTCCATTTGCGTCAATGGAAATATCTGCACCACTCTAGCTACTTGTTGCAATAGTTGCAAAAAATGCTCATAGTTATAATTTTGTGCTGCGTTCGGCAGCCAATGCAACATCGCTGCAGCTTCTAGGTCTTCTGGATGCACAAATTCAATAAGCCCAACGGGCGCCATATTCACCAACCACGGTATTAATACTTGCAATGAAATAGCCTGCGCCAGTGCAAGATGATGTACCATGGCCAAACAAATTAATGCATCAGCATTTAAACAGCGTGCCAATAAACCTTTACGTTCGCACTGTGCAAAACCTTGATCTGGACTTGGATTTAATAAATCAGTATAGAGCGGTAAAAATGCTAAACGTTTTGCTTTCGCTGTTTGATATGCCACTTCTAATGCACTGTGATCTTGCTCTAAACCGATGACATGTGCGGCACCATTTTGCAAAGCAATTTGTGCATACTCACCCGTATTACAACCCAAATCCCATAATTGTTGCGGTTGCGTGGCTTGGATAAATTGGGCAACAATTTGTGCTTTTTGGGGTTGCGCAAGTGAGGCATAGGGTTTGTCTTTTGTATAATTTTGCCAAGTAATTTTTTGTTTAAGTTTTGGCTTTAAACTTACAATCCAAGCACGCAGATTTTTTAAATGACTTTCATAAACAGATTTAGGAAAATGTAATTTTTTCGAAATTTCTGTTGACACTGTTTGCTTACTGCCAGCAAAACGTCTAGGTAAAATAATTTCACGTAAAATGGGCCAAGAAAAACATTGCCACCAAGCTAATACCGATAGTAAAGCGTCAGCATTCACTCCATATAAATTACCGCGGTATAAACTTTGAAAGGGTAAGCCAACGCGCGCTTGCAGCAATAAAGGATAAAGAAATTGCTCACAGAATTGTCTATGCGCCAACCAAAATTCACCAGACTCATACATTTTAAAAGCAAGATGGTCTATAAAGATGGGTACTGTGTTTTGAAATTGAATGTTATATGCGCTGGCATCCACTAGGCTCACATTTTTTTGTAATGCTTGTAATTGAATATCCAGATGTAATAAAGCCGCATCTTGTAACGCACCAAAAGTCCATTCATATGGGTATGTAATTAATGATAATTTAGGATGAGCAAACACCAATGCAACATCTTCTTGCAATGTTTGCAATGACGATATAGATACTTGCTCTTCTGGCAGCAATTGACCCTGTTGCACTAATTCAGTAATCAACCCAGTTTCACGAACTGCCAATAATTCATTAACAGCAAAGTGTGACACCGTTCGAAAAACTCGGTTGTCACCAAGATAAACTTTTCCACGTGGATCACGAATGGAACCAAGATCAGGGTTTAGATTCATGATATGTTCTTATCCATAAGCTATGCCAATTCCATTATCCTTTTTCGCTAGATTGAAAATACAATAGCAGCAATATAAAACAAATTGGTCAAAGTGTCGAAAACTTTTAAAATGGCGATGATTTTGCTATAAGCTTTGTATAAGGATATGACGCGTTGACAAGGATAAAGTGCAGATATGAAAAAAAATCATACAAAAGCTAATTTGGGCCTCTCAAACCTTTGGTTAGGCGCCATTGGCGTCGTTTTTGGCGATATCGGTACCAGTCCTTTGTATACCATGTCCGCAGTATTTGTTGGTCCCTATGTAGCTACTCCAACACCGGCAAATGTACTGGGCGTCATTTCGCTTATTATCTGGTCTCTGATCATGGTGGTTTGTGTGAAGTACGTCATTTATGTAATGCGCGCAGATAACCAAGGTGAAGGTGGCGTCATGGCATTAATGGCGATGGTATTGCATCACGCCACAAAACAATCTTCGCGTTTCCGTAAAGTGGTTATTGCACTCGGGATATTCGGCGGCGCTTTATTTGCTGGTGACAGTATTATTACCCCGGCCATTTCAGTATTGAGTGCAATAGAAGGCATTGAAATCGCAACACCAACATTTAAACCTTACATCATTCCAATGGCCCTAGCAGTATTGTTTGCATTATTTAGCTTCCAAAAACACGGAACGAGTCGTGTGGCCTCTTTATTTGGTCCCATTATGTCTATTTGGTTTGCGATTGTTGGGATCTTGGGAATAATAAATATTATTATAGAACCGAGGATCTTACATGCCATCAATCCAGTACATGGAATTATATTTCTCAGTAGTCATCAATGGATTGGTTTGATCATCATGGGTGCTGTTGTTTTAGCGTTGACGGGCGCTGAAGCACTTTATGCAGATATGGGACATTTTGGTAAACAGCCGATCAGTAACGCCTGGTTTTATTTTGTCATGCCTGCACTTTTATTTAATTATCTTGGGCAAGGTGCACTGATTATTCAAAACCCGCATGCAATTAATAATCCATTTTATTTAATGGCGCCTGCTTGGGCATTATTTCCATTAGTATTCTTAGCAACCATGGCAACCATTATTGCATCGCAAGCGGTCATATCTGGTACCTATTCTATGGCGATGCAAGCGATGAAACTTGGCTTTAGCCCGCGTCTGACCACAGTGCATACTTCTGCAGAAGAAATGGGCCAAATTTACGTGCCGACAATTAATTGGGTTTTGTTTATTTTTATCGTAGGTTTAGTTTTGATCTTTCAAACATCCAATCATTTAGCCAGTGCATACGGACTTGCCGTAACTGGGACCATGATTATGACCACCTGTTTGATCAGCATTGTATTTCGCCGCATTTGGCATTGGAGCATGCTTAAAACCATTATCATTAGCAGCATTTTCTTCACTATTGATTGCATCTTTTTTACTGCAAACTTGTTTAAAATTCCACATGGTGGTTGGTTTACCTTACTGATTGCCGCAACCGTTGCCCTACTATTCACCATTTGGCGTCGCGGCAGACAAATACTCAATACCCGACTACAAAGTGAAGAAATGTCTTTAAACAAATTCTTTCAAAGCATCGCAACACTGCGGCTCACACGTGTACCCGGTACAGCAATTTTCTTAGTATCAAATATTGATACGGTACCCCATGCATTGATACAAAATATTAATCATAATAAAATTTTGCATGAGCGGGTATGCTTGCTCACAGTGGTCATTGAAGATGTGCCCAGAATTTCTAAGACTGAACGTCTTGATATTGAAATATTAAAATATAATTTTCATCGTGTGGTCGTTCGGTTTGGTTTTAAAGAAGAACCTGATATTCCAAAAGCATTACAATTATGTGGATCGTATGGTTATCAATTTGATGTAAATGATGCGTCCTTTTTTATAAATCGAGAAACCATTATTCCCGTAGCCAAAGCTGGAATGTCTTTATGGCGCGCAAAATTATTCACCTTAATGGCGCGCAATGCAGGCAGCGCCGAAGAATTTTTTAAATTGCCAATCGATCGCGTAATAGAATTAGGTGTACAAATAAAATTATAATTCTTCAACAGATGATCCTCGATTCCGCTTACGCTCCATCGCGGCTACGAAGATTTATATCAGCCATTGCGGAAAGATAAATATCTCCCAATCCTTTACCACTCAATCCGCGGACTTAGCAAAGCTTTATCCGCGCTACGAAAAAAAAACCATACTGCGTTCAGCCTTTTTTTTGTGTAATTAATCGATCAAGTGCGATACGGCCATTACCATGTAACATGAGCATTAAAATCAGTAATGCCCAATAGAGATGATCTTGCACATCCATATAATTACCGGATGATTGCATGTTCGGAAATGTAAAAGCAGCCAATAGATTAAATACAAATAATATGCAAGCTGGAACACGCCCACCCAATCCCAATAACATTAAAATGGGCATCGTAAATTCAATAATACTGCTTAGCCAAGCAAGCAAGATGGGTGGCAATAAGGGTTCATGATATTGTGTGGTATATAAATAGACCGTTTGATCCCAAGCAATGACTTTAGCATATGCTGATATGACAAATACACGTGCCAAATAAAGCCGCACCATCAAATCGCCATACGGTATCATTGCATCGAGTAATTCATTAAACCGCCTATACGCAGACTTGAACATGCTAGTCACTGCACCCATTCATATATCTCCCTTTAAAAATAAATGTAAGCCCGATTTAATCCATTACAATGCTGAATGACAATGCGTTTCACGAATAAATGGCACTAATATTAACGAAATTATTGCCATGATTGGTAACAATAATAATGCGCTATGGAAATCGGTGAGTGTATACACACGTGCGCCATTTTCCATGAGGCCACCCCAATGCCAATCCAATATTCTGCCAACTAAATAAGGCGCAAATGTTCCACCGAGACTATTCATGGTATTCATAAAACCCATTGCTGTTGCCGTCACTGTGGATGCATTAACTTCACGCACAATAGAAAAAGCAGGCAAAAATCCGCTGGAGAAAAATCCAACGGAGAATAATAATGCGCCAACTAAAAATAACGGCATATCATTTAAATAAATAACTGGCGTTAAAGTAAGCAATAATCCTGTTGAAGCAATTAATAACGAAGGTTTACGTAAACGGATTGCATCCGAAAACCAACCAAAAACCGGCGCACCGATGATCCATCCCATATACAGCGCGGAAACAATAAGCACTGCAATCGAGCGATCAATATGATAAGCGGACATCATAAACATCCCGCCCCACGCTGAGCCCAAGGTAATGGTGGGTGCAAACATTAAACTGCCATAAACCGCAGCCAGCCAATTTTGTTTATGCGTCATGATCACGCGCAACCCCTGTAGTGGTTTTAATTCTATATGTGTAGATTCACGTTTGATATATCCATGCGGATGAGCGCGGACCACTTTCCAAATAAGCACCGCCAATATAAATCCAATAATGCTAAAACTAATCATATTGGCACGCCAACCAATGGATTCGACCAGTACAGCAAGGGGGTATTCACCGATAATGGATCCAGAAAAACCAACGGTAATGGTTAAACCACTTAAAAGTGCAAATCGTTCTAAAGGAAACCAGGTAGATGCCAATTTAAAACAACTGACCACTGCAAACGCAGAGCCTAAACCAATAAGCAAACGACCAACAACTGCTATGCCTATTACATGTGCTAAACCAAATAATAAGCTACCAGCACCAACAATTACCGAAGCAATAGTTAGTGCAGTTCGTGGTCCATAGCGATCAACGAGCAAGCCTACGGGCATTTGCATTGCTGCATAAGTATAATAATATAATGAAGTCAGCATGCCTAAAGCAGTTGCCGATAAATTAAATGCCGTTAATAAATCGGGACCAATGACATTCATTGAAACTTGCAAAAAATTCTCATAGCAGTAAAACAGAGTAGCCATTCCCCATACCAACCAGGGTAAATACCGATGCAATGATGACCCGGACTGCATGGATGATGTTTGGCTTTGTTCTGTTTCTACTTGTTTCATGATGGCTCCCTTTAATGTAAGCCTGTTATCATAACGCATCCGAGCAGGGGGTGGTAGCGTCTTGGCTTATGTTGAGTATAATTGGACCTTATCTATTCCATCGATCATTAGAGGTATACAAATGAACCCCAAATACGTTCACCGCCAATTTCCGCAAATACGCATGCGCCGTCTGCGTCAACATGAATTCAGCCGACAGCTAATGCGCGAACATCATTTATCGGTGAGCGATTTGATTCAACCTGTATTCATTATTGAAGGGCAAGCAACCAAAGTGCCTATTGCCAGTATGCCCGGCATTGAACGCATGACCATTGATCTTTTAGTTAAAGAAGCCATCGAGCTCGCTAATTTGGGCATTCCAGCAATGATACTATTCCCTCACATCGAGTCACATCTAAAATCACTCGATGCGGCAGAATGCTACAATCCCAATTGCCTTATTCCTCGTGCAGTTGCTGCAATCAAAGCCGCTGTACCCTCAATGGGCGTTATTACAGATGTGGCACTAGATCCGTATACCAGCCATGGCCAAGATGGAATACTCAATGCAAAGGGTGAAATCGACAATGATGAAACACTTGCTATTTTAGTGAAACAAGTACTTAGTCATGCAAAAGCCGGTGTAGATTGGGTTGCACCGTCGGATATGATGGATGGACGCATTGGTGTCATTCGCACCGCTTTGGATGAAGCCGGTTTTGCAAATGTGGCCATATTAAGTTATGCCGCCAAATATGCTTCTTATTTTTATGGCCCTTTTCGCGATGCGGTCGGCTCTAAAACTTTTTTAGGTAAAAGTAATAAATTCACTTATCAAATGGATCCCGCCAACAGCGGTGAAGCGTTACATGAGGTGGCATTGGATCTACAGGAAGGCGCCGATATGGTAATGGTTAAACCTGGGTTACCTTATTTAGATATATTGGCTGCAGTGAAACAACAATTCCACGTTCCTACTGCTGTTTATCAAGTCAGTGGTGAATATTCGATGTTAAAAGCGGCAGTGCTACAAGGATGGCTCGATGAACGCAACACTGTTTTAGAAACTTTAATGGCATTTAAACGCGCAGGTGCGGATGCAATTCTAACCTATTACGCCAAACAAGCCGCACAATGGTTGCAGGAGAAATAGAGATTAGACGCCGTTTTATGTTTCAATAAAATGGCGTCCCCAAGGGGATTTGAACCCCTGTTACCGCCGTGAAAGGGCGATGTCCTAGGCCACTAGACGATGGGGACAGTGTTTTTTACGCTGGTGGAGCTAGGCGGGATCGAACCGCCGACCCCTTGCATGCCATGCAAGTGCTCTACCAGCTGAGCTATAGCCCCGGGAACGATGAATTTTATCAGTGTTGCCTTCGAAGTCAAGGCAGAAACACTATAGACCCGAAAAACGCAAAATTATTTCGTAATGATTTCTTGGTCAACCAAATAACTATACTTATCCGCAATGTGTTGTTGCATTTATTGTCAAGAGAATCATTATTGAAAATTTTTTACATTGACGGCAAAAAATAAATTAGTATGATCTAACAATATATAAATCTTAAAAAAGGAAACATGGATGGCAACTCGTAAAATAGAATTTTTATCAATAGCTGCATTAGTTAATTTAGAAATCCCTGAAATTGTCCGAAGAATTGCAGAAGCACATATAAACGTTAATGAAGCTGTTGACCCCGATGAGCGCCATGCACCTATCTTACATTCAGCAATTACAATGGGTGCAGCCAATGTGGTGCAAGCATTGGTCAATTGTGGTGCAGATCCTAATCGCAAAAATGATCAAAGTGAACAATTCACCGCATTACATCTCGCTTGTTTACAAGGTGAAGCTGATTCATTAAGAATATTAATGACTACACGCGGCGCTGATCTCAAAGCGAAAACTGCAGTTGCCCAAAAATCACTTTTACATTGTGGTATTCAACATCCTGATATTATTCGAATGCTTGTGCTACAAGAACCTTCACTGGTAACGATGCCAAATCTTATTGGTGAAACACCTTTAATGAAAGCCGCGGAATTAGGCCCTCCAAATAGTTTAGCAATTGCTAAAATCCTCATCGAAGAATGTAGACTAGATCCTGAGACGTTTATTAACCTTACAGATAAAAAGCAATGTACCGCATTGCACAAAGCAGTAGAAAGCAATGATTCTGATTTAGTGGGCTACCTACTCACAAAAGGTGCGAAACAAAATAAAAATACTGATGGCTTCACGCCACTTGAGCTTGCACAAGGCAAAGGATATTCCACTTGCTCACGTAAGTTTGCGCAACGATTATCACCGTCATTAGTACCAGCAGCAGCAAAAAGTCCGCGACGCTCCAGCGGCTCAGGAGTACCTGCCGAAAGTAGTATCAATCGAAGGCATAGTAGTACTATTGATGTGCGTCAACTTGCAGAAGTCTTAGCAGGTTCAACGGATGATCCCGCCCCCCTCTCGGCCTCACCACGCAGCAACGCTGCGTTGCGTGACTCTGACCATGGTGAAGATGTGGATAATTCAGAAATTAGCGATGATACTTCTGCACGTTCACCTGAACCTTCTTTTTGGCAAAAGCATTGGGGTAAAACCGTAGTAACTGTATCGGCAGTTTTGTTTGTGGCTTATTTTATTGCGGGCTGTTTTGTTCCCGCCTTATTCTTTGGTTTGCCCCTCTTACCTGGTCTAGGACTAGCTGCAAAATGTGCCATTATGGCAGTCATTGGCGCTGTCTCTGGTGTACTTACAGGACTCGGCATTGTAGGGGCGGTAAAATGTGGTAATCGTTGTCGAAAAAAAGATAATGAGATTCAATTTTCAGCTCTTCCCACACATGAAATTAGCCGTAGGATTGTTCCTGCCAGTCTTGACCTACGAAAATCTAAAGTGCCATCACCAGCAGTAATTCCTGATCATGGTTTTGTTACGAACTTTTCATATACTTTACAATGCATCGCCAGTCCATTTCAAAGATGCTGGAATCGTCAGCCATCACCACCAGCGATAACAATACAGAGTGAACAAAGGCTAAATTAGTCTCGGCAATATCAAATTTAAGACATACTATTTGCAACACGCGGTGAAACGTATGCTGGGCCAACGAGTAATTTATTAATCACCTCTTTTATATCCATCTTATTGGGTTGGCCTTCAATTAATCTCTGTAAATTCGCAAAATCTACTTCCAAAGGAATAATTCCTCTGTGTTTCATTAAAGATAACAATGTTAAAGCGGTACCATCTTTACTCGATGCTCGATAAACAAGCTTCATCAAAAAAGGCTCATCTTTATGATCCAAATGAATCAAAGCTTTGAAGTCGAACCGACGTGCATGATCAACTAATAGAATTAATGTGTCCTGATCCAGATTAGCAGCGGCATAATGTATTGGTGTACGGCCATCAGCATCCGGTAAAAAAGCAACCCTTGCATCAAGTAATTTGTTTATAAACTCCTGTTTAGCTTCTTTAGTTAGTTTAGCATGATGTACATGCATTACTGCATAATGTAATGGTGTTTGTTTTTTTTCATTACTTGGTAGATTTAAATTAACACGAAAATCTGTAATACAAGCAATCAATAAATCTATATGTCCGTGCATGCACGCATAATGTACTACTGCTTTGCCTTGTTCATCTAATTCATCAAACTTTATCGGTTGTTTCGTGTTCAGTGATCTTATTTCTGTCACTTTATTTTGCACACAGAGTTGAGATAATTGACTCGAAGATGATGGGCTAAACATTCCAGGCCCATAAGATGAATTGGTGCGCGCCGCACGCGTTAGGTGCGAACCAAATTTAGCACTAGTAGGACTAGGTAAGGCGGCAGAAGCAGATTTTGCAGTAGGACTTGGTAATACTGCAGAACCTGTTCTTGCTGCAGGGGTGGGTAATGGTGAAGAACTAGATATTACTGCAGGGCTTGGTGGTGCAGAACCAGATTTTACTGCAGGGCTTAATGGTGCAGAACCAGATCTTACTGCAGGGCTTGGCGGTGCAGAGCCATATTTTGCAAGAGGCCCTGCGAATATTCCAGAACCCGTTCTTTGTAATGCAGGAGTTTTTGGCGAACCATTGGGCATTGGCACAGCATCGACTGCAGAGCTGCGAATTGTAATTGGGCTTAATGGCAAAGCAACAAGTTTCGCATAACTATCAGGTGGTGCAACATTACTTGCTGCATGTATTGCTCCTGTAGATGGAATAGCTGCCGATGGAACACTACTTAACGATGTATCACTCATTGATCGAATCACGCCTACATTTTTAAATGGTTCCCAAAGTTCAGCTAAAATAGTTTGTGGATTAAAAGTTTCTAAAGGAACGACTTCTTTTAATCTCATTTCGTCTTCCTCGCGAAACCATACCCCAAACTTACGTGCTAAGCGAACCGTTTCCAGTTTACCGGCTATCGCCGCAACACAAAGCGGTGTCCACCTCTGTTTATTTTCACAATAAAAATCTACACCACCATGTCTTAATTCAATTACCCATTTATAAATGACATTTAAAATTTCATTATCACCACGTATTGACGCATTATGTAACGGAGTCATTCCATCTGCATCAACGGTCTTTGCCGTAATCATAGCGCCTTTTTCTAACAATAAACTTAAGCAATCAGTATTGTGGGTTAAAGAAGCACCATCTTCTGCATAAACAATTGGCGGCAAACCGAGATTATCATTGCGATTGGGATCAACGCCCAGTTCTAATAAATAAGTCGCCAATTCAGCATAGCCGCGGTGGCAAATAACATGCAGCAATCCTTTACCGTCTTTATCGTATAAAGCACCTTCTTCTTTCTTCGTGATCCGTTGCTTAAACGCAGACAATAAAGATTTACTCTGCTCTCTATCTTTACATGCTCTGACCATTGTGAATAGATCCGATTGTTCGCTAATCTGCTCTGCCGTAGCGGATGGTATCAGTCCGCTACGAAATAAAGCTTTTTGTCTTGTTCTGCGTTCATTGTCTTCAACATCTCTTATCTTACTGCCCCATTCATTACGTCGTTCTTCTTCTACGAGGGCAAATTGCATCTGTTTATAACGTGCAGACAATTGCAGTTGAACTATAAAATCTCTGAGTAATGCTAAAAAATCGCTTTGGTGCTGTAACAAATAACCTAATATAATCTTTCTTCGCTTAACTATATTGCGTGGTTTTAGTTTAAGCAATTGTAGTTTAATTTGTTCTAATGTTTCATTTTGTGCTTTTTGCAAACCGTTCATATGCACTTGTCGTAATCGAAAATTTTGGTTTTTTTCACTTTCATGTCGGTGAAGACCTTTTGTTTCCACAAGACGGAAATAATCAAATATAGAAAGGGCTGCAACAGATTCTGCGACAGCAATACTTGTATATTCAGTTATACTGTCCAAAGCATTTGCTTGATCATGCAAAACGCCGGCTATGACCCTTTGTAATTCTTTAATGTTACTTGGCGCTATTTTTTCAAATATTTCAGACAGTACTTTCATAAACGCGATATGTAAATCTAAAAAATGTTCTATTATTTGCTGCCACTTTTTGATTCGCTTTGTAATAAACCTATCAAAACGCTGCATTTCTTCGTCTATTTTTTCTGTTTCTTCCGATTTAAATTTTACGCGTTTTATCTCACCATTCAGCTTTACAGTAATAAGATTGTCTCCTATTAATCCACGATGTTTTTCCATTAGATCTTTTTTTGTTAGTCGTAACAGCGCATCAATATCCTTGGTAAACTCGCCGCTTATATAAGCAATTAATGCTTTAGTAACAGCCAAGCTATAAGTACATACATTATCAATTGGCAGTGGCATTTCCCTGTATGAAACTTTAAATAGCTCTGCATCAAACATTACCGTAATTTTATTAACTAATGCAGTATTATTTTCTCTTTTTATTCTAACTGGGGCTTCACCATTTTTCGGAAATGCCGGTGGAATTTTTGATACTTTAGCGGGCAATTCTAATACCTTATGGATAAGTTGGTTATCTTTTTTCCTATAAGCGATATAACGGTCACCATCTTTTTTCAGTAAAATGTTATTTGGCTCTAAATCTGCAAGCGTAATATTTTGATCAGGTGGTGCTAAAACTAGACCATGTACAATAGCTGCTATTAGGAAATCATCCAGATCACCAAGAATTTTAGTTACATCAGTTATTTGTTCTTCTTCATATTTAAACTTAAGCATTTCTGGTTCATTACTCATTGCTTCGCGCTGCATCTGCGCTTCTTTTGCGTCAAGTTCTAACTGAGCAACTAAGGTGGCCGTTTTTAATTGCCTCGTTGTTTCTTCTAGCGATGCTAACCATTGTATATGCTTACCATCTGAGGTAATCAATTTACATGTATACAATCCCTCTAAATCAAGAAAAAACGATTGTGTGGCATCGAATATGATTACTTTTTTTTGCTGTTCTCTATAGCGCATATCGTATTGTTCTGGTTGCAGATCAGTTGACAGTGGGTTTGCTTGATTGAATTGAAGAATAACTTCCTGACAACGGTTATATTTGTCATCGTCGTTTTGGTAGTTTAAAACCTGTTTGGCAGTAAAAAATTGTTCACCGAAATTTCTTTTTAAAAAGGTGGTTGCGGCTGCAACATCTTTCGCTAAAAAAACAAAATGAACACCTCTTTGCACCAATCCAGTAATGATTATTTTTATAGGGTCAAGTTTTAGACCTGGTGTGAAAAAATCATCGAAATTAATGACACAGAGTAGCTTCATAAATTACATCCTTATAAATATATAAACTGTACTCATGCTTTGGCAGTAGTGTTCTAAGGTTAGCTATTTAATAACGATTTATCAAGACTTTTTTAACAAACTATCGGCAAGGATTTTGCTTATTGGCAATAATATTGTTCTTGTAGTCTTTCACATACTATTTAATATCGCCTGCGTTAATTGTTCTGGTGACGATAACATTGGTGAATGGTCGGCATCGATCGTCGATATATTGGCTATACGGCCCGCATACATTTGGCGCTGATCAAATGGTAAAATACTCACATCTTGTAAGCATTCAATATAACATTTTTTTACCCTACCATAATTCGCAACAGACAAATTCAGTACGTCGTGAAAAGGTTGATAAGGCTCTGCTTGTAATAATGAATAAGCTTTTTGTGCATCATCGGCACTGCAGCAATTATAAAATAATTTTTTTATTGCATTAGATTTTTTGAGCGCAATACTGTTGTTTGCAATATCGACAATAAAATGTGCCGAAACCCCTTCTGCTGAAAAGTTTTTTGCCGCATCAATAAGCGCATGATCATTATCAACCACAAATGCAGTCACGTAGACCAATTGCTTGATTCGTTCGGGAATAATATTGGCAACTTGGGAAAGAATAATTCCAGCCATACTGTGGCCAACCAGTGTGACTAAGCCTTGTTGTTGTTTAATGAGGTCAACAACAAAATCGACATAAGTTTTTAGACTAACTTCAGCTATGGGTAATGGGCTATCACCATGCCCAGGTAAATTGGGTGCCAGCACGCGCGCGCCCGTCGTCTCTAAAAGTGGCACCACATACTGCCAACACCAATTCGTATGCCAAGCACCATGTAATAAAATATATGTGTTATTCATCAGTCGTTCCTTAGTTGTGGCGACAATATACCATGAGTTTTCATCATTTGCATTTTTTTACTGGCGTTAAGAAAGCGTTAAGAAAAGCTTGATAATCTATAACTAGACCACATGAAAACGGGCTAAACCACATAACCTGATAGCGAGAGATGACCATGAAAAAAATATACGAAGCCGTACCTACTGATGAAACTGATGACACACAATCCCCGACAGGGCATCGCAATGATATAACAGAAACTGTACTAGATAACGACGGATTTGTAGAAATAGAAATAGAAACTGCGCAAGAAAAACGCACAAGACTTTTGGCTTTAAAGGACAGACTTTCCACTGAAGCTGTGGAAAAGCTTGCACAATTCGATGCAGAAGAACGTAAACAGAAACAAAATAGTGGTCCATTGCAACAAGTTCTTAAGTTGTTGTCTGTAATCGGCAACAAGTTAAGCTCCTTATTTAATCTGTTTAGCAATGCGCGACCATCAACTTCCGAGCAATGTAATAGGGAAGAATGTTGCTTTTTTTCGAATCCCTTTACAATGCTTGGACCATCTACAGGTCAAAATAAAAGTCGATTAACAATTAGCGTAGAAATGGAAGTGGTCTTTACCCAGGTACCAGTGCCTACAGCAACTGCAACCGCAGCTACTGTGTCCCAACATAATAGCCAGCACCCAGCCCTACCGAATTAAGCAAATCGAACATGGATGTTTCTATCAATAGAATTTAGCACTTTAAGTTGATTGCGAAAGTTTTTCGCGCAATTTTTGCATATCTAATTCACGTTCCCATTTCGCAACCACAATCGTGGCCACACTATTGCCAATTAAATTAACCAATGAACGGCCTTGACTCATAAATCGATCAATGCCTAGTATAATGGCCAAACCTGCAACAGGTATGGAGGGTATCACCATTAAAGTGGCGGCCAATGTTATAAATCCAGCACCAGTCACACCCGAAGCACCTTTGGAAGTAAGCATCGCCACACCAAGCAAAGTCAACTGCTGCGTCCATGATAAATCGATATTTAAAGCTTGGGCGATAAATAATGCCGCCATAGGGAGATAAATATTCGTACCATCTAAATTAAACGAATAACCACTCGGAACAACTAAACCCACCACCCCTTCTGAACAACCTAAACGTTCCAATTTTTCCATTAGCGGCGCTAATACACTTTCTGATGAAGCTGTACCCAATACAGTTAAAAATTCTGTTTTGAGGTAGGCAATAAATTTAAAAATATTAAAACCGATGCAGGCACTAATACTGCCTAAGATAATCACAACAAAAAGTGTTCCAGCCAAATAAAAACTAGCTATTAACTTAAGTAACGGCGCCAAACTGGTTGCACCATATTGCCCGAGCGTAAACGCCATGGCACCCAAAACACCAATCGGTGCTGCTTTCATCACCAGATGAACCATTTTGAATAATAGTTTTTCGAACGCAGCAAGTAATAAAGAAATAGGTTTACCTTGTTCACCGATTAATGCAAGCGCACAACCAAATAATATCGAAAGGAATAATACTTGTAACAATTCACCTTGAGCAAAAGCATTAAAAAAAGTATTTGGAATAATATCGAGCGCAAATCCAGAAAAAGTTTGTTCACTGACTTTACTGGTATATTCAACAATGTTTGCCATATTTAATGTATGCGGATCCACTTTAAACTGCGCACCAGGTTTGAGCACATTGACCATCACTAATCCGATGATTAGTGCAAATGTTGATACCACCTCAAAATAGAGTAATGCTTTTCCGGCAATCCGGCCTGCTGTTTTCATATTTTGCATACCGGCTATGCCTTGCACAATGGTGACAAAGATGATTGGTGCAATCAGCATTTTGATTAATTTAATAAATCCATCACCGAGGGGCTTAAGTGCGATGCCCCATTGCGGCTGCAGTAAACCAAGCATACCACCAAGAAAAATGGCCACGATCACCCAAAAATAAAGTTGTGATACCACTTTCTTCATTGATCTTTTCCCTTGTTAGCTTGACTGCGCGCTTGCTTCTATAAACGAAATGGCGGCTTGGATGCGTTGCAGAACTTTTTCTTTGCCTAATAATTCCAGCGTGGTATCAATCGGTGGTGAAATTGTACCGCCCGTTACTGCTAAGCGTAACGGTTGCGCTAATTTACCCATCGAATCATGACCGCATTCAGTACTCGTCTCATTTAACACATGGTGTATTCGTGGCGCCAACCAAGAATCCAATTGCTTTAATTTTGTGTGCAATAATTGTAATCCAGACACAACTTCTGCATTGAATAATTTAGCTATTGCTTTTTCATCGTATTCAGTTATATCTTGATAAAAATAACAGCTTTTCTCTGCTAGCTCTCGCAATGTTTTCACACGCTCAGCTTGTGCTGGAATAAGTTGTTCTAGCGATGGGCCATTATTTAGATTTAATCCCAGTTTATCGATGTGCCATTGCAAATGCGGCACAATATCTTGTACTGGCATTGTTTTTATATAATGTTGATTGAGCCAGAGTAATTTTTGTACATCAAAAACAGCTGCTGATTTATTCAGACTTTTAATATCAAAATAGCGGATGAGTTCATCTGCTGAAAATATTTCTTGATCACCATAAGACCAACCGAGTCTAACTAAATAATTAAGCAGTGCATGGGGTAAAAATCCTTCATCACGAAATTGCATTACACTTTCAGCACCATGCCGTTTAGACATTTTTTTACCATCCGGACCTAAGATCACAGGCAAATGTGTATACTGTGGTATATGCGCCCCCAGTGCTTGCAATATATTCATCTGTCTGGGTGTATTATTCAGATGATCGTTACCGCGAATCACATGCGTTATGCCCATATCCCAATCATCAACCACCACAGTAAAATTATAGGTGGGTGTACCGTCACTGCGCATGATAATTAAATCATCCAACTCTTCTTGATTAAATGTAATCGGACCGAGTAGCAAATCGTCTACAACAACCGTACCAGTAAGTGGATTACGAAACCGAAGAACATAAGTTGTTGCATCAGACGGTGCAGATTGTAATTGTCGACAATGGCCATCATAGCGTGGCTTTTCTTTATGCTCGATTTGTTGTGTGCGTAATGTTTCTAATCGTTCTTTACTGCAATAACATCGATAAGCATGTCCACTCGCTAAAAGTTGTTCCGCTACTGCACGATAACGGTCAAAATGATTCGTTTGATAATATGGGCCTTCATCATAAGTTAAACCCAACCATTGCATTCCATCTAATATTGCTTGTACCGCCACATCCGTTGAACGTTCTCGATCAGTATCCTCAATACGCAAAATAAACTTACCATTGCTGTGTCGCGCATATAACCAACTATAAAGGGCGGTGCGCGCACTACCTATATGTAAAAATCCGGTGGGGCTCGGTGCAAATCGTGTACAAACCATGGTTTTTTCCTTCAATTGAAATGGTGGGCGATACTGGGATCGAACCAGTGGCCCCTGCCGTGTGAAAGCAGTGCTCTACCGCTGAGCTAATCGCCCCAGTTTTAAGCGATTTTATGGAAGTGCAAGGGAGAAAGCAATCGATTGTATGTCGTAAATTAGTAACGGCATGCTTTATTCAGTTTTTGGTAAAAGCGGGATATAAAAAAATCGACAAGAATACGTTGGGATATAAGTTTTTCGAAACCACTATTTCATGCTCTTTTTTCCACGCGCGTGTCCAGAAACAATCTCTTCATCTCGTTTAGCATGAGTCTCTACTTGGCGTCGATCAATATCCTTAGTTGCTAATGTGCGTGCACGGACGTCTATTTTCTTCTTTTCTTTTGCTTCTTTCTCGCGCTGCCTGATTTCTTCATCACGTACCTTTTGTTGTTCACGCCAAAGATTATTACGCGCCTCTGCGACAGCTCGATTGTGCACGCTAGAAGGAATGTCATCATCAGGTCTATAGTCTTTATTTTTATCTAGAT
>CAYSGV010000002.1:0-34876 GCA_964430685.1 uncultured Gammaproteobacteria bacterium | reverse complement strand
AAATGTAACAATAGATAGTATTAAACTCGCGGCTTCAGCGATCATACTACTACCCAGTGCACCAACCAAAATACCCACACCTTTCGCAACTAATGGTGCGATAACTGGACCAATAACAGGCAGAGCTGCTGCAAGCGGCGGCGCAAAGACGCATAACAATGCATAGCCCACAGCAATGAATGCAATCGCAGCACCAATGATGAGCAATTTGCCCCAATTATTTTTGATAAATTCACCGACTGTCGGTTTAGGTAAAATATTAACTTGCGCCGGCAAAGGTTGCGCGGGATGCGGTTTAAATTGACTCGGACTAATGGTATCAATATGGCTTATGCTTATTGCAAAGTCCTCTAGCGTTTGTAAAGAAAGCGGCATTTTTTGATGATTTGCAAAACCCAAACGAATTTCGCGATATTGTGCACAAAATCGTTGTAGTCGTTCAAAATCTGGAAAGGAGCTTGCGTCAATTTTATTATTCTGCAATAACGTTTCAATAATACTTACCCATTGGTCTAATTCATAAGTAAAATGCGTCATGACAGTAGACAACATTTGATTAAAATATGGATCACCCTGTTGCAATAAAGGCAAATAATGTTCGTTTCTAAATTCAAGGAACAGTGACAAATACGTATCAATCATGTTACCTAAGCTATAAGCAAGAATTGCGGTCTCATTATCATGTTCTTCTTGATACTCAGCTGTATCATTCAATTTCCCTAATGTTCTGATACTTTTAGCATGCGCTAGATCAATTGTGTTCAACTGCAAACGAAGCCTTTGTAAAAACGTAAAACGCGCCGCTTGGATTGGCGTAACAGCAAGATAATCAAACGTTACTTTTATACTTGGTAAATTAAAATCACCTAAGGAGTAATCATTATCCCCTTCTTTTGGAATTTCAGCGCGGTCTTGGATTAAACCAACGAGCTCGTTAAACGCATGTTCGTTTGGATGTCGTCCACCCATGCGCATTCGGGTTTCATATTGTGCTTGTGAATAACTATTGGAAACCTCATGAACGACTGCACCATCCGATTGTTTGATGCGAGCGCTTTGATTGGAATAGAAATCTAGATATCTTTGTCCCTGGCCAGCAACTAAATTTTCTTCTACAGCCTCCTGTAAATCGCGAAAAAGATAGGTTGCGCCTGGCCCTGTCCAGTAAGCAAGTAAAGCTTCGATGGCTTTACCACTGTGATTATGTCGTTCGAGTTGTCGTTTCAATTGGGATAGGTTCATAAGGCACCTCGCTAAACTTTTAGCACTTATTACCTATTATATTGATTTATATGAACAAATTCAATAACCAATTGATATATATTCACTTTTACATAGATGAGGACAGCTGCCACCAGCTTTGTTACAATTCGACCATCGTAAAACATCGTCGAACAAAGGCATCTTTAATAATGGCCAGTCAATTGGACCAAGAAATAGCCAGTACCCCAATAACCCCTGTTACGCACAAAGCTAAGGGTTTACTGCGCGCAACCACTCTGGTTGCTGCGATGACTTCCATTTCACGCGTGCTGGGATTCGTGCGCGACCTGGTCGTTGCGCATATTTTTGGTGCCACAGCTGCTGTCGATGCTTTTTTAGTTGCTTTTAAAATTCCCAACTTTTTACGTCGCCTTTTTGCAGAGGGCGCCTTTGCTCAAGCTTTTGTGCCTGTGTTGGCACAATTCCGCCACCAGAATCATGAACAAGACACCATCAAAATGGTTCGCCAAGTTGCCACTGCTTTAAGTTCCGTTCTTTTTTTAGTCACAGTGGTTGGTGTTTTACTCGCGCCGGTTTTGGTGATGATTTTTGCGCCTGGCTTTCTTGAAAATCATTATAAATTTGAATTATCCAGCACCATGCTACGCATCACCTTTCCTTATTTATTTCTCATCTCGATGACTGCATTTGCCGGTTCAATTTTAAACAGTTTTGATCGTTTTGGCGTGGCTGCATTTACACCCGTTTTATTAAACGTTGCAATGATAATGTGTAGTTTTTGGTTACGTGATTATTTTAGCGAACCAACCCTTGCACTGGCTTGTGGTGTTACCTTAGGTGGTATTTTACAGTTACTTTTCCAAATTCCATTCCTACGACAAATAAAATTAACCATCCTACCTGACTTCGCGCAAATCTCACATGTGTTTAAAGAAGAAAGTGTGCAACGAATTTTAAAACTCATGTTGCCTGCTTTGTTTGGCGTTTCCGTGGCACAAATTAATTTATTGATTGACACACTATTTGCCTCATTTCTGCAAAATGGTAGCGTTTCTTGGCTTTACTTTTCTGATCGCATACTCGAGTTTCCATTGGGCATTTTTGGAATCGCCATGGCCACAGTCACTTTGCCCAAACTGTCACGGCATTTTGCAACGAAGGCACAAGATGCATACAATCAAACCTTAGATTGGGGCATGCGCTCAATGTTATTTATTAGCACGCCTTGTATGGTTGGTTTAGTTTTTTTAGCACAACCCATACTCATCACACTTTTTCAATATGGTGAATTCACAGCACACGACATGACAATGACCAGTCGTAGTTTAATTGCATTTTCTTTAGGCTTGCCGGCTTTCATGATTATTAAAGTTTTGGCCTCAGCATTTTATAGTCGACAAAATGTGCGCACACCTGTTCGCATTGGCGTGATTGCCATGCTGACCAATACACTTTTAAATACCCTACTAATTTGGCAATTGGCGCATGCGGGGCTCGCACTAGCCACTACGCTCGCAGCATTTTTAAATGCCGGATTATTGTATTATACCTTACGCCAAAAAGATTATTTTCAACCACAGAAACATTGGCGCAAATATTTGCTGCAATTATTTGCCGCTAATGGGTTACTAGCGATAACGCTTTATTATTTCAGTAGTGAATCCACACAATGGTTAAACTGGCTATGGTATGAACGTGCGCTCCATTTAGCTTATTTGATTGCCATGGGTGCAGCTGTTTATTTTGGCAGTTTATGGTTACTTGGATTTAATTGGCGAGCATTAAAACAACACTAATGTTTAAATTTTTACGTGCAGTTGATCAAATAAAAAATAGTTTACCCGAATGCGTGTTAACCATCGGTAATTTTGATGGTATTCATTTAGGTCACCAAGCTGTTTTAAATGCGGTTTGTGCAAAAGCCAAAGAATGTGCGCTGCCCGCTGTACTCATGCTGTTTGAACCGCAACCACAAGAATTCTTTCAACAACACAAAGCCCCAGCACGTTTATATCGTTTGCGCGATAAATTACACTATTTAAAAAATTATTCTTTAGATTATGTGATTTGCTTTCGTTTTAACCAAACATTTGCCAATCAATCAGCAGAAGACTTTGTGCAAAATACTTTGGTTAAACAGTTAAACGTAAAACATTTATTTGTTGGCACTGATTTTCGTTTTGGCCATCAACGTCATGGCGATATTCAATTATTACAAACAATGGGTGCGCAATATGATTTTGCGCTGTATCAAACAAATACCATTACCATCCATAATGAGCGGGTGAGCAGTTCTGCCATTCGACAAAAATTAGCACAAGGTGATTTCATTGGCACCAAAGAATTGTTAGGTCGGAATTATCAAATGACAGGGCACGTCATACATGGCGATCATTTGGGCCGTGAATTGGGTTTTCCTACGGCTAACATTGCACTGGGGCGTTTCGTATCACCACTATGGGGCATTTATATAGCGCAAATTTATGGTTTAACCGAAACGCCTCTGCCTGCCGCAGTGAGTGTGGGTAAGCGTCCAGCTGTGGGTGGCACAAAAATGTTAGTTGAAGCACATATTCTAGATTTTAACCAACAGATATACGGCAAACGCCTACAAGTCGAATTTTTACAAAAAATTCGTGATGAACAAAACTTTGATTCATTAGATAAGCTCGTTGAACAGATTAGACAAGATGTGGCAAAGACAACGAAATATTTTAAATAAACATTATTTTATAAAATTAGCTTACAATTTCTCACAATTAGTAATAATAATTTACAAAAATATACATTTAAAAATATTAAAAATTAGAATTATTAATATATAGTTATATTTTTATGTGGGGGAGTTATGGCCAAATGTATAAATTGCGGACATTTTTCTTTCGAGAATATTTGTCAAAATTGCCACCTTAAGAGTTCTTGGCTTGGTTATGAAAGAATCAAATCTCAAGCAAACAAAGATTTGTATGATCAACGGCGCGCTAATGCTTTTAATAGTGTATTCTCTTCTGAAGATATTCTTAAAAAATTTGATAACTTTCTTGGTGAAACAGAATACAAAAATATGCGACTCACAAATAAATTGCTTTCACAAAAATTATTATCGCCCCAAAAAATGCAGGAGGAAAAAAGGAAATCATTGATCCAAATGGTGGTAAAAACTATTAATGACGCAAGATCTCTAGACATTTCATTTGCGGAAATTTCTTCAAAATGTGGTTATGAGATGGAGACAGTAAAAAAGAAACTAGAGAAATTCTTAGGAAATAGTATAACCTCTATACCATACAGCAATGAAGAATTAACACGATTTCTTTATGAGATTAACATCATAATTAAAAATAAACTTGATAATGAGAAGCAAAGCCTAGAAAGAAAAAGCATAAGCATAATGACAAATAAAGTAAGTTTCAAAGCCGCAAAAGACAATGAAATCTTTGAAGAATTAAAAAGACAGATACGAGAGAAAGCAAATCATGGTAGTTGTGCTAATCCTGAAAACCACCCTAAAGGTTGTGTTATGTACGATAAACTTACTGATAGATTTTATTGGGGTAATAGCAGCCATAAGGGTTACATTAAGCATAATGGAAAAATACCTTTATGTCCGAATGTTCTGTCAGAAGACCTTTGGTCACAATTTCCAAGATGCGTTAATACTAAGGAAAATATGTTTGGCGTAAGTTGTGCTGAATATGAATGTATTATTAAAATAGCACAAAAAAGAGGTGGAATAATGAACATGGGTAATTGCTCAAATACTGGTGACCGTCTTATATATGCACAAGCATTTTCAAATGAGGCAATATACAAAAATAATCCTAAGATTTTTTTTCCACCTTGTGATGGTTGTTTAACCTGGTTTAAAGCTGTTGGGATTAGATGCTCAGATATAAAAAAATAACCGTCTGTCATATTATCTATTTTTATCTGGCATAATCAACCTCACATATATTGTTGCTTAATTGATAACAATGAAACAACATATTAAGTATTCGCACGGTCCATTGAGCATTTCCTTATTTGATTATCTTCACATCTGCTGCAAAGAAATAGCCGCCACTACGAATGGTTTTAATTAATTTGGGCTGCTGAGGATTTTCTTCCAATTTTTGTCGTAAACGACTCACTTGCACATCTATACTACGATCAAATGGTTCAGCATTTCGATGTTTGGTTATATCTAAAATGTGATCTCGCGTCAGTATTCGCTGTGGATGCTCTACAAACAAAAGTAATAAATCAAATATACCGCTTGTTAATGGCACTTCATTTCGACTAGGTGAAAATAAAGTGCGCGTGGCTGTATTCAGTTGCCAGCCAGCGAATTCATATAACATGGCTGAGGATGAGGGTATATTGAATTCCATTATTGATTTAGTATCAATAAGTTCAGGTAAATCATCGCGCGGAACGCCCAATGCACGCCGAGAAATGACGCGAATGCGGGCCAATAATTCACGTGGATTAAAAGGTTTATTAATATAATCATCTGCACCATATTCTAATCCCATAATTCGATCAAAATCGTGTGTGATACCACTTAATAAAATGATTGGCATATTGTTATTTTTACGAACCTGTTTGCATATTTCTATACCATTCATATCAGGTAAAATAATATCTAGAATCAAAAAATTAATACTATGCTCACTATTAAACACATTGATAAAGTCTCGTCCATTTTGATAGGCCAGTGTTTTATAACCATATTGATTTAAAAATGTTTGTAATAACGTGTTAATTTCAGCGTCATCTTCAACAATTGCAATACATAATTTATCTGTCATTTTATTCCCGCTTATTTGGTCAAATTTATCATTTGAGGGTTTAGAATAACATCCTCGACATTAGCATCGTACTTTTCTTTGTATAATCGACTATTCCAGCCTAAATGGGTAAGTTGTCGATTACTCAACCCGCATGGATTTATAGAACTAGCAATAAAAATAAACTGAATATCATACTTTAATCCTAAACCACAAAACCGCTCTATCAAACTGCATAGCATTTTTAAATGTACGCCTTTATTGGGCAAATAATCAAACAATGATTTTTCTTTAATTGGACCTACAATAATTCTAAATTTATTCTGACACTGACGTACTCTAACGCCTAACATCGTCGTCTGGCCTAAACAATTATTACTGCCTAAAAGTTCACCTCCCATAACAGAATGATTTTCTTGCCCAACATTTACCCATTCTTCCTTAAAAGTTTCAACGGAAATAGGAACATTAAAAAAACTACTTAATATTTGTTGCAAGGCACTGGCACTACGAATTTGCCTATGAAATTGACCAGCATAGAAAATCATTGCTCTTTCTATCGTACTTAATTCCAGATAAGATTTAGTATTCGACTTACCCGTAAAACAAGCAATAAGATTAGTTATTGGATCAATTTTTTTATCTTTTAAAGCTTTTTCAAAACTTGCTGGTAGGTGATAGACATGTCGTGAGAAATGAAACAAAGCTGCAATTCGATGTAAAAAAATATCGATTGCATCATAAAGATTTACATCTTTATTTTTAACCACATTGCGAATGGTCTCGGTGAAATGAACCGGCAATACACCTGTTGCGCCAATTAGCCCAATAAAATTCACAAAAATGATTAAATTACCTTTTTCATTCCTTATAATTTTACTTACTTCAGATGGGGAAAAACGCAACTGCAAGGAACTGCTAAACCTAAAATAGTTCAATGATTTCTTGCCGGTAAAATGACGTGGCACGTAATTATGATTTTCTAGCAATCGTACAATTTGAAAAAATGTAAATTCTTCCGGCTCGTTTAATATCTTTTCTAGCAATTGTGCATTATCGTATTGATACATCTAGTCTAAACCATTTAATTATATATCTAAATAACTGCACGATAACCCGCATTCGGTTTACCTGCATAGATAACTCGATTACTATTATGTGCTTTTACTTGTAACTCAATGAATGTATTAATATTACACATTAGACCGAAGTACTGTTCTAATACACGTAAAAACAAATAAGGATTATGATCGCACAAATTGGTTTCATTAATTGTAAGTACCAGGCGCGTACCTTGGCACAAGCAGTTAAATGCCGCCTTACCAATTCGCCGAATAACTGGTTCACTTTTGAGCGTTTCCAAGCTTGCAATCAGCGCAGCATTTTCTTCTGAATGCGTAAAATTATAGAGAGAGAGTGTTTGGTGCAATGTTTCAATTGCTTGTTCACCATCCGAAAAATTTATATGATTTAAAGTAAGATGTGCTAGTAAAGCCCCATTTTTCTTATTCGTTGCTAATGGCAAATGTAATGATGTTGGCGGTCGTAATACTTGAATAGACTCCAATGGTGCAGATTCTGTAACCAGTTGTAAATTACTTTTATATTCCACATTAAAAAGATATTGTGGCAATCGCCTATTCATGCATAAAGTATCGATATAAATTATACTATTCGGGCACGATATTTGTTCATAGTTATTATTAACGAGTGAGATATATGTATCTTGATATTGCTCGCCCCTATGAGACGCATCATTCATTTCACGTGTGATTAACCAATTGCCACCACTAGGGTATTCTTCCGTTGTTTGCTGTGTATAAAAAAATGGATGAAACAACACTCGTTTATCATCCTCTAATATCCCCTGCACCTTAGTTATACTAAATATATCATAATCTTTCGGCCGCCAACTGTCGGGTATTATTTTATATTCGGATTGCGTATGACTCCATGTAATAGGTTCTGCCGTGATGGGGAATAAATTTATAATGGGTGTACAATTTGGCACAAATATTCCCATTTTACTAACATCGCGCGCATATTTATGCGTTGTATCTAGAAAAAATAATAATTCTAGTTGATTACCTGTCCCCACATAGAATTGCTCTGGTTTCTCAATGACGATATCAAAAAATAAATATTTTTGTGGGAAAGTAAAATATTCAGCTAAAAGTCGATAGCCGATATGTGAGCGCTCTGAATGCGGATATAACCCCTCACCTTCATTAAATCCCACAGCCTGTAGTTGTGATATAGGCATAAAACTTATTGCAGCATCATCCCCTGTGCCTATTCCTAGAAATTGCGTATTTTGAAACAGCCAACTGTAAATGGACAACATTTGGTGAAACGGTCCATTCAAGTGGAAGCGAAATTTCTGTGGCATTAGTTCTGCAAAAGTTAAATCTGGGTCCAAGCATTTTAATTTCAATTTTAAACAACAGGTTACTTTGTTTTTGCTGTGTTTGTTCAGCACTGCGCTTGGTATATCCGTATGGATCTCGCTATCCAGAACGGCTATAGGTAAAACGGAGGTGTTATAGCAAGTTTGAAAACGACAGTGATCGCCAGCAGATGGATCTGTTTCTAACAATGTGCCATAGGGTATGTCATTAATTGTTTTCACATCCGCAGTCGGCTGGAATTTTACAATGCTTAAAGGTGGAATGGGTGTTTGGTAGTGTGGGTACAAGATATTTAACAGCGTACCTGTAAGTTCAGGGAAATTATCTGCCATACGCTTGCGCAGACGCGCCGTAAGAAAAGCAAAGGCTTGTATCAATAACTCAACGTGCGCATCACCACTGCCACCAGGTAATAGTTTAAGTGAATTTGCTATCGCTGGGTGCTTTTTAGCAAAGTCAGCTCCTGCTTCATAAAGATAACTCAGTTCTCTATTATAGTAATAAAGCAAATCTTCATGATTTTGCTTCATAATTCATCCTTGCTACTTATTTTTTGTTTAAGGGGATCAAATTCAAAATATAATAATAATAATTCTTGATTGATTTCCACTTTAGCCTCAATAGTAAATTGTAAATTCAATTGCTTTTCATCATCATAGGGTAATAAATGCACATTCACCTCTTGCAACCGATATTCATATTTAGTGAGCGCTTCTTTAATTAAATTTGCCAGCTGTTGCCGATCTCGGGGTGATTTGGGATTAAAGTGGCCAAGATCAGGAATTCCATAGGATAAGAGTAAATCCTGTTCATGCTGATGGTCATTAATGAGGTAATTAATGGTGCTTCTATGGTTCAATATATTTTCGATGTTCTTAATAATATTGGCTATATATATAGAACTATATGCAGATTGATTTATATTTTCTGTTTGTAAGTTTTTTTGCATTAGTTTTTCAAATATTGTCAGCATATATACAACTCATTTCTATACTTATCCGGAGCCTAATTATAAATAGGCAAACAGTCAAGATTAGCTAAGCTGCATCTGCACACCCAGAAAAGAAACATTTAGCAAAAATTTGTTACAATTTGTAATATAAGTGCAATATTGTATTTATTAAACTTAAGTACACTTATCCACTGCTAAAACAATCATTAATAGGAGTTACTTATGGCAGATGCAGTATATATAAAAATCGAAGGTATTAAAGGACCTTTAACAATTGATGGTTTTGCTGACCATTTTGAAGCAAATGGTGCTGAAGGTGGTCAAATTGTTAACCATTTTACCTCATCAAATAATGGCCAAGCCTTTAGCGGTATTCCTGAGCTGAGTAACTTAAGGTTGTCTTTAAAGAATTGTACCGGTGATGTATCAAGCGCGATTTACCAAAAAACACTCAAGGCAGAGCCACTTACTTCAGTTAAAGTGAGCCAAATTACCCGCGTTAAAGGGAAAGACACTGAAACTTATGGCATGCTTTATGATAAACCACATATTATCCGTTATGACTATGAAGCTTCCAGTGGTGATTTATTTCTAGAAGTAGGAAATTTTGCATCGGTAGAAACAACACATTACAACATTTCTCCGGAGGGCGATGTTAAACCACTACGCGTCAAACATGATTTAACTAAGAATGTGACGACCTAGTCATTATTATATAATCAAACGAACTAATATATCGTATTTTCTACATATATGATACGCGCCTATGGTAGTTAACAAAAATATTTAATTCGTTAAGAATTATATCTATATTTAATTAACTATTTCATAGGTAGCGATCATTCACCTAATGTATTTAAATTGAAGGTCACCAATAGTGATGTAGATGTTTAAATAATTTATAGAAGTACATGGCCATGCTTATCGTATATCAATCTTTAGAGTCAGTTGGCGAAAAAGACCCGACGGGTTACACGGTTATAAGCGGTAATAGCTTTAAACACCGAGCTCAGCACAGCGTCGATAAAATGTATGAAAATAGCAGTAACTTTAGCGACCGAAGCCTTGAAATTGAGGAACCTACGTGGGATGACTCTCAGCCTAATCCGCTGATCCTTAAAAAAAGAAAAATCGAATTTCCCGATGAAAATACGCATATCAAACGGCATAAGGGATATAAATCTGAAAAAGATTTAAACAAACGTTTAATTATCTTAGACGAATTTCTAAACAGTGTTATTCAAAATATTAAATTAGCTACCGTTCATCAAACGGCTGTAGATTTTCCGCCAACTTCACGAGTACCTGATTTGATAGTATTGGGAGAAATATATGGTGATGATTTATTAAACCAATATGGTGTAGACAGAATTGATAATAGAAACATAGCAGGCTATCAAGTACTTGGCGGTATAGATCCTACAGGTGATGCACGCCACCGCTTCACAGTGCTAAGGCATATGAGTTACAAACATAAATCTGATATTGAACTGTGTGATATCGAATTCTTTCCCTATCACGGCCAGAATCATATGAATAAAGGGGAGAATGCCATATGTGTGATGATGAGACTAAAAGGGTGGTTAACTGCTTTTGTACATATCCCCAATAACATATGCAAGATACCTCAAAGCTCGATTAATTATATTAGAAACAATGTTGCCCGTGTGAAACAGAAATTACATAATGAAGGGCATGATGTTAGCGATATAGGTCTTGACCTTTTAATAGGTGATACTAACCAAGATACTAATATTCGCGTAGAAGAGTATATGAGTGGTTACGACAATAATAATTGGCATACAAGCATTACAGATGGTACACAAGAAGTTGTAGGTTTTGGCGGCTTTAATCATTTTAAAATAAAAGGGACGAATAGCGTCTTTAATAGACATTTTGATATTGCCTGTTCACATCATGCCACCGTAAAAATAAAAAATGGTATGGTTGTCGGTGGAGCTCCTCCTAGAGTTGATTATGAACCTGCATTTATCTTTCACGGTCTAACAGACAAGTTTTTCGAATTAACTAGCCATCCACATAATGCATATGCTTATAGTGACCACAATGGTATTATTGTTGAAATTTTATGTGATAAAAAAGAACATGCTCTATATAAACGTAAAATGATAAATCAAAGACGCATCAACGCATTTAAGAAAGCAAGACCGAAGCCTCTGGTAAGTAAATTATGACAAAAATTTTAAAAATTAATGGTTTTACTGGCTATAATGAAGTAAATAGCCAAAGGTAAATTATTTTGACTGATTTCTGTTGTAATTAAAAAAGGTGAAAATTAATGGATAAATCTGAAGAATTAAAGCTACAGAATTTACCTGAAGAGTTGAGGTTAAAAATAATATCATTTCTAGATGTACAATCCAGAGCACGTTATGCCTGCACGCATAAGCAAGCTAATAATGATATAAATGAAGTGTTTAAGTTAGTAAATGAACTAGCAACAAAATGCGGTGGTAAATTAATATCTAGATCATTTAATGACCATATGTGTGATATTTTAGTACTTACTTGGTTTAAATCCGTACTTAAAAATAAAGAAAATGATTTCATAAAGAAGATGTTAAGTAAAATAAGTAAATACAAAAAACAGAATGAAAATTTGCTTCGTAAAAATTTAGAATTAATTAAGAATAATTACATGTTGAAATCTTATGCTCAAACAAAAGAAACTAATATCAAAAGGAAAGACTCCATTGCTAATTTAAAAGAAGAATATAAAAGTCTCCCAGCAAACATAGAGATTTTAAAAAAAACCAATGCTAAATTGGCAGAAAAAAATCCAAAATTTGATAAAATTGCAGCACAGAAAACTGTAGACTTATTGAACAGCCAATTATTATCTATGCCCAATCATATTGTAAATGAAGAAAAATTATTACGAGAAGGACAAACAATTGAAGAGAAAATGAAGGATGAATATTTGCAAACCGCAGTTGCATTTTATTCGACAGAAAAAACTAAAAAATTGTTCGTTGCGAAGATAATAATTTACAGAGAGCATTTTACTAAAGAAACTATTAATAAACTATTACCAACAAAAACTGGATATTATCGCATAGATCTTCACCAGGTTGTTGGAAATGAAGGTCACGCACTGGGGTATATAATTAATAACTCTTTTAACAATAACTGGGGGGCAATTTTTGATCCAACATACGGTATATGGAAATTTCAAACAAGCTTTTTTAGTAACAATGGTGCGGTATCATTTCTTATGGAGCATATAAATGCAATATTCGTTAAAAGCAATGCCCTTTCCCATCTTGTCAGCGTTATTGAATATCGAAAAAAAAGCTAAAATAATACATTGTTTGTTTACTATTCGTATCCGTAATGGTTATGCCTATAGTGACCACAACGGTATTACTGTCGTAATTTTATTTGATATAAAGAACACGCTCTATATAAACGTAAAATGATAAATCAAAGACACATCAAGACATTCAAGAACGCAAGACCGAAGCCGCTGGTGAGTAAATAATGAAGTTCTAAAACGCGATTTTTCTTTAGTGCTAAAACATGAACTATAATTTCACTATTTCTTATGACATTTATAAAATTGAGTGTATTGTATTTATTAGGTGAAGTAAATGTCAAGCAACAAGGAGAGTAAAGTTATAAGGAATGGAGCTATTAGAAAAGAGATAATATAATTTATTTTCAGCCATAAATGGTAGCGACAATTTTAATGTATTCATTTATATTGGTGCATTTTTACGAAATTTTGATGAAATCAAAATGGTACTGAGGTAATTAGCTAGTGGATACTGCGAGACGCGCAACGATATGTAACAGTTTGTTACAAAAATCTTTCCTTCTGAAATAATAAATAAATCTATATCATGTTAAAATTTAGGAATATTTTTAACAAAAGAATTTAATGAGTGCGTCAAACAGTGTGCAGTATTACTATAACGTATTTAACTATAGCAGAAAAGAAATATAATTGAACATATCAAATGCCAAATCTAAGAAGATCAAATTACTTGCAGCTGGTGTTATGAAATCATGAACATCGATTCCTAAAATATATTTATAGAAAATTAACTGAAAATTATCAATTTATATATAAAACATGGTTTTGTTCAATGTTAGTTTAATGGCGCATCTTAAAAATGGTGTCAGAACAATTTTATGTTTTCACATAACACTACAAGCCGTATACAGAGTAGGTGATAGGCAACTAAATGGAAATGGAAATGGAAATGGAAAATAAATTTGAAGACATTTCACCACCTGGTAAAGTATATACTGGAAAAAGTAACGCTGAGTTAAAACTTATAATTCCAGGCAGAATAGATTCCTGGGTGAGGAATATGCTATTATGTGCAAATGATGCGCGCCTACTTCCCAAAACTAAAAATAATTATTGGGATAGTAAAAACTATGATGATAAATTATTTTTAAAAAAAGTTGATATATTTTTCAACCAAATAAAACTAAAATTAAAATCTGCACTGTACGCAGGCCATCTTAATTGCGATTTGAAGCTATTATACCATGCCTTAACAGATACGTTTTGGCTTGATGCATTGCCTCAAAAATTTCAAGCTGATCGACCAATTCTAGTATTTAGATTTTATTCACCTACAATGAGTGGATTAAAGTCAAGAAAACAGAAAGAATCCGGTAATACTCTTAATCAAGCAGTTTCAAAAATATCTGAAACAAATTATTTCCCTATAAAAGAAAATAAGTTATTAACAAAGGTTAGGGGTAAAGGAGCGCAACAATTCCATCAACAAGGTGTTTTTAAGGAAGGCAACTTAAACACTGGTCATCATACATTAAGTAGTTTAGTCTCGTGCACATGTTCGCTTGCTAATTTTATTTATACAAGTGCTGGTTTACTACCAGCACAACCCGGAGGTTCAGTAAGTGAAATCATATTTGGTCCTCTAATAATCACACCTAATATCATATGGGAACTTAATACGACGACTAATCAAGCTGAAGCGAAAACTCAATTTGGAGTAACAGTATCAGATAAATGCGCACCCAAAATTGGTCTATTTCTCCTTCCGCCTCACACGTATTGCAATATTGATTGGACACCAAATATTAGCAGCAGTAATCAGGATAGCCAACGCGTTGACCCCCTTGTTTCATATTATGAAAGAGAAGTTTGCTTTAATAGTGACAATAACGCTTTTTCTAATGATGACTTGTCAAGATATTTAATATATATGTGGGAAAATCCATTTAAAAATACTGTTATAAGAAAATAAAAAATGAAGCTAATTATAATATTTTCTAACGGATTATATTTACGAATATAATGCTGGGAGTGTCAGTGGTAAATCAACATTACTGAGCGTCTACGATAAATCTTTTAATAACATTGTTGCTTTGAGTATTTCATCGTATAGAAGCGTTAAATAATTTGTTGAACCTTTTGCATTGATGCCTCCTTTTTTCTTGTGCATTTATCGTTTTTAATGTGGCAAATACTGCTTGTATTTTACCATAGGGCACTAACAAAAATATATTACGATAAATATGACTATGCACGCAGCCCTGTATTTGGCTTCCCGATAAAAATTCAACTATTGATACCACATCAAACCATATATCATCGCTAATGAACAGTAACGTTCTGTAATCCTTAAGATTTTATGTATTTTAGAAAATGCTAACTCACTTTATTTTCTTAGCACCTTCCGTAATACCTACAATTTTACAATGGCCATTTTGATTTACATCACACATATTGTCCGTTGCAGGTCCCTTATGTAATACATACTGACTATAATTTAGCCTACCGTTTGCGACTTTTTGTTCCGTGTGCGATTTTGTTCTATATGTATGATTTTTCGCCATTCTTAACTTTATCTCACCACTATGTAATAGATTGTAAATTATTTATATTTCGTTAGGCATTCATTGCTATTAACATCCAGCTTTAATGTCGTAAGCCCTAACGAAATAACAATAGAAGTGCTATCTGATGTTGCCTGCTTTATGCACAACATCCTATGCCAGCCCCACATACCTTCAAAATAATAATTCGTCTGTTTATTGCTCGTAGCTGTAATATAAATCCTTAATGTTTCTGTTGCTAGTGCTAGTGCTAAATTAAATTTAGTAATATATACCTATTGTTTTCCTTCAAAATATAAATAGGTTTACCGAAACGTATATCTTTGGTTGGGTATATCTTTTCAATGACTATTTCGTCATTTTTTTCATAATACAAAATATTCCTTTGTAGGCAAGCTGAAAGTGCTATTAAAAATATATTCGGATCCTTTACAGAAATAACAGAAATATTTATTTCAGATTCATTTTTTTTGGTATAACGAAGTAATTCCCCCTTAAATCCTTGCTTAGAGAGTTATATATATTCGCATTTCTACACCCAACTATAAAAGCCTTTCCACATTGTATATTATTATTAATGTCTTTATCATTAGCGGCAGCGATTAAAGCATTGTCTAATCTAGAATAGAAACTATCATATTTGTATGTTCTGTTATCAAATTTAAAAAGACTTAATTCACTTTTTTCTTTATCTTTTTGCTTATTGACGTCTATATCCATACTGATTTGGTCTGAATCTGGGTAAAGCAAATTCTGTAGTAAATTTATATATGAATGACTCAAACCATGAAAAGAGTCTTTAGAAATACTTTCTAATTTCTCAAATATTGTTTGGTCATATTTTTTATAGTCTGCTGGGCATAAAACGATAATCCTGCCTGCTTGATATTTATCTAACCCAAGTTGCTCATTTTTCAGCAAACTGGATGCTAATATTACAAATTTATTTTGCTCCTTTTTCCACACGTCGATCAAGCTTTTTATTTTTTCGCCAAAAAGATAAGTATTGGTTACATCTATAATAATTGCTGAACCAGAAGGCAACATCTTATAATCTTCGACTAAATTTACATCAAGTTTATCATTTTCCGGATATACAGTTAGTGCTGGTGACGCATCAGTTAGAATAATTTTTTTGTCAAAAAGATTATGTTTTGATTGCAATTTTATATAGTTTTCTTTTTCAATTTCAGATAGTGATTTATTTTGTACAAGACATTCTAATATGTCTCTGGCCTTAACGTCGTTGTCAATTTTTCCAATTTTGCCCAAAATATCATCTATATCCGTTTTTTTTAGATGCATTGTTTTTACTGATTTTGCCTTAGAATTTTTTGATGACATTATATTTGCATTTCTGATATTTTCTCGTATTTTTACGTATTGATTGTGTTCATGACGGTTCATCTTTTCAGTTTTAGCAGCAAGTTTTTCGATATCTGTTTCTGTGAATATACCTTGGTCCTTTAAGAATTCCCAAACCTCATAATAAGGGTTCTCCACATAGATAAATGACTTAAATGACTTTAACATTTTTTTGTCTACGTTATCTACTATAAGTTTTTTCATACATACGAAAGAGAGCGCCAATGCTGCTTGCCCACCTTCGGCATGAAAGAACTTTACTTGCTCTATACATTTATCTAATCCATAAAAACCACAAAATTTAGTTTTTAATTTTTCTTTATTACCTGTATTTTTGCTGCTTTCTTGTTTTATTGCTGCTCGCATTTTATGTATGGCTTTTAAAATTATGACATTTTCTAATAATGATTCAATGACTATTATAGCTTTACTATAGAAATGGCTTTGTACATTGATATAGATTGGCATTTCATTTTGACTTTTTAATTTATTAAAAGTATTCATTAAAAACTTGCCTTTCTCTATGTTATTATGTACCTTTTGAAATGTATATTTATAACACCCTTCAAAGCATTTTTCATTATAATTCTGGCTCCATTTTACTATTTTAGGCGTAAGGTGTGCTATTATAGCTTCAAGCTGATTTATTAATGGCCAATTTTTAAGATCAAATGGACTATCCCCATACTTTTTATATAAGTTGGTTAGCCTTTCTAATTGAAGTCCTGTGAACAACATCTTGTCTTGTGTATTTTTTTTTCGTGCTTGCAAAAGATCTGCTCTGAGCTCAGTGTTGTTATCAGTAACATTATCATTTTCTTTTATTTTATTAAGTTCAAGCCAAAGCTGGGGATCATATTCAGAAATTTTTGCTTCAATGATTTTTTTATACCATGAGAAAAAAGTTGTTTTTCCAAGCACCCCCATAATATTCGAGATTCTAATTTTTCTTTGTTCAATACTGTCATTGTCCGCTATTTTTTTTTCGTCAATGAATTTAAAAACACTGCTTAGTATAACAAAGTTAAATATAAAATGATTAAATGCTTGCGAAAAGTTAGTTTCTTTTGCTACGGTTTTTGGCTTCTCTTCAGAAGCTGCTTTAACTCTCTGTTTAAAATCATCCAACTGATTGTTTAATTGCTTTCTTCTCTCTTCAAGTTCAGTATTTGTTGGAGACTTGTTAAGTTCACTTAAAACTAAATTTGAATCCGTGTCTTTTAAAGCATTAAAAGCTGTTAAATCATCTTTATCAAGCGCTTTAGTCATCCTGTCACTTACAAAGTATTTGATCGTTTCTTCAGCTCTTTCTAATAACTTTAGTTTTCCTTCACCCGAGCGTACTGAATAGCGAAATACATTTGCGCCGGGAGTTAAACCGTTTGGACTCCGGCTTCTCTCAATAGCGCATAGTCCTGCATGCACTATTGGTTTTTCCAGTAGACAGATTGCTTGGTCTAATATTTCCAAGGCATTTTCAACAATAAACACAAAACTTGGCGGCTGATTGCCCAAAGATAAGCGAATAGCTTGGCCTGCATCAGTCAACGTTGGTCGACTGAAACCAAAGCTTTGTCGCCTGATCACACGTACATCTGCTTGCGCATGGTTCATTAGAAAATTTAATAAGCCACCAAAGAAACTTAAAATAACATTAACCCACCCTTCTGTGTGTTCTACTTTTGTTGGGTCATAATTATTATCAGTAAAAGGTGGCTTATTTATTTGTATATATAAGTTAGGGTGGCCCTTTGAAGTAAATACTTTAAAATTTATATAATGTTTACCACTTATAGCTAGATATTTATTCGTATTCCAACGATAGTCCAAATTATTTTCTAGCAGAGAAGTTTGTTTAACTTTAGGTTTGTCAGCTGGTTTATTTAATTGATAGTAATTTGTTATTTGTATATCCGTTGTATTTACTTTAAGTTGAGTATGTTGGGCTTCTAATAAATTACTATTGCTAATACTTGCATTACTTTTAAATACACCAGCGTGGATACGTTTAAAACTATCATTAACCTTAGGGATAAACCTAACCATTCCACTATTTTGGGGTGGAACGACCCCTTTTTGTTTAGGATGTGTAGGATGCGCGATCTGAGATCGAAAATAGTATAATGGATTATCATATTCAGTTTGCTGTACCAATCCCTGTCCAGGCGTCGGTCGGTGTGTCGAATTATGCATATAGTACTGCGTAAATGCTGCAAGATATGGTTTTATGAGTTGAGTGATGTTTTTATGCTTATATTCAGGTAGCTTTTTGATAGAGTCTAAATCCAGTTGAAATAATTGCTTTAATTTACGATATTCTATCTCACCTTTAAGTAGTTCTTCAGAGCCTATTTTTTTTTTTGCAGAATAGGTAGTTCTCTTTAGCCATGCCTCTAATCGTTTTTGGCCTTCTTTGTCAGGTTTTATCCAACCTTTGGAAATTCCATCAGAGTTGGTACTACCCCCCATAAATGAACTAATCGCCTTGTCCCAAGTATCTGGGGCAGTGTAATTATGGAATGCTATAGCAAAAGTATTTTCCATTACTTTTTTACAGCATTCAGGCTTTGGGTAATCGGGGACATCTGTTTTTTTACTATTGCATTGCTTACAAAAATAAACGTTTTCTGCCATATCCTGACTACAGCATTTGGGCTTTGGCAAGTTGTGAATACCTGTTTTTACGCTCAAGCACTTTTCACAAAAATAATCGGCCACAAGCATCTCTCCATATTCAGGTATTATATAGTACCTGAATATTTTTTAATTCATTTATGATAAGCAAGCTAATTTATTGCTATTTAGTCTTAAATAGTAGCTGCCAAGTATTATTAAATTTGATGTCGCTTCTGTTTGTAGATTCATTCGCTTATTTTCACACAACAACCGGTACCAACCCCATACACCTTCAAAATAATAATTCGTTTGCTTGTTGCTCGTATCCGTAATGGTAATCATGGCTCCTTGCAATGGGAGAGCTCCTGGCCATTCAAGGCTGGTAAACTCTTGTGGATCATGACGGTAGATAATAGCTGACTGGCCACCTATTTTAATTTCGGCTTGAATCGCATTGGGGGATAAATCTACTGGCTTAATATAATATTTTAAATAGGGTTGCTCTTTATTGGTAGCATAAAAAGTTTGGCTAATTTTTTTGGCTTTATCAAGTTCTTTAATAATGGCAGGATTAATCGGCATAGCAAGGCCATTGATAGCGACTGCTTGATGTAAATTGTTTGGTTCAAAAAATGCTGCAAGATAGTCTTGCATGAAAATTTGTAGAATGTTTTGCGCTGCAAAATAACGGTTAAAATCTTCTATAGTCACATCTTGTTTGCTTGCTGGGTTAAATGGGTAGCGACTCAAAATTAATTGGTTGTAATTGATCATTATTTGATTTTGCCAACTATCATTAATATAGTTGCTGCCGTTTTCTAAGATCAATCCTAGTGTTTGGTTCGTTAATGACATAAACCAAAGACGAATCGGTTCAGGTAAGGTATCCGCATAAATTTTAGAGACGATAAATAAATTGTTTTTATCGGCGAATAACTCTTTGCTGGCTTTGAATGAACCGGATAAAGGCTCATTTTGCAGAATATTTGCTAGGTATTTTTGTATATTGCCTATAGATTTTTGCAATTGTGCATAGGATTGTAGCTCATTTTTTGCATCGGTTAATGCATTTATTTCCGTAAATTTACTACTAATCAATTGCCCAGCTAGCTGCTGCGATTGAGTAGAATTTAAATTAGTATGAGTCTTTAGCAATTGTAAAATTTGTAGGATGGGTGAAAATTCACCACTGCTTATGGTAAGCGCATCATTAGCCTGCTGCAATGTAGCCAATTTTCGCACAGATAGATGCTGCAATACAGCTTCCCAATAACGTAGGTATTCCTGCGCATACATTTGGTCAAGTTGCTTTTGTACGGCTTGTTCATCATGTGCATAAGGCAGTGGCCCGGTTACCCAATCTTGATACAAATAGAATTTAATTAATTTTTCACTTTGCTGCACGTAAAATTCATAGCCGGGTTTGGTATACAACCAAGGAACAGTTACAGGTTCAACCAGCTGGTTGAATACTTGCAAGGCATAATTATTTATTATCTCATTAACATTCAGATCTTTATTTTGCGAGGATTGCTTTAAATCAGTATATATATGTTCTATAGGGTTAGCTTGATATAGTTGCAAACGTGCCTGGTCAATGAGTTGCTGATCTAAAATGATTTTAGGCAATGGGTATTGTAAAAATACCGATAAATGTTGATTTAAAACTTGTTGCGTCTGCTCAGGTAGATTTTGCCAGTTTATTGTTATAGCCCGTTGCATATAAGCAAGGTCTCGGTGCGAGGCATCAGCAAGCATTAGATATAGCTTTAACGCTTGATACAATTGTTGTCTGTCTGGTTGATTTTGCACTTGCCAAGCGCTTGTTTGCACTATATAGGGCCAAAGTACTTTCTGTAATACTTTTATATATTGTTGTTGTGCTAAGGGATGAAAAACATTTACTTGATTATATAGTGGCTGGCCTACATCACTTTTAGCTAAAGCAACAGTTTGTTCTAATGAATTTAATTTTTCAAAATCATTAGCAGGCTGCATCATTATATTGTCTTTTATTTTATAGATTGCATCCGCTTGTGCGTCATAATTTAAATAACAAAAAGTACAGCTGCTGGCGACAAATACACCAGCTGCCATCGTTGCTAAATTACGATACTGTTGACGGTAGCTGTTTTGTGTAGATAATGCACCGACATCATTTGCATAAGTAAATATAATACGATTAAACAGTCCACGTATAAAATAAGGTTTTGCTTTAAGCTTAGTGTTTTTAGGAGGTTGATTGTTGGCATTATTCATCGGCACTGCAAGGCTAGCGCGAAACCAACTATATTCATCATTTGTAGTATCTTGCTGCGCACTCGTAAAGTAAGCACCATTAAATATAGTTATTTGTTTACCGGTTTCGTCATTGACTAACGTTTTTATGGCAAGCAAGAGTGTTTGCCGAATGAGTTGGCAATAATTATTAAAATTAAATATTTTTGCTCTGTTTTGTTGCTGCTGCTCATTTTGCATGCGTGGAAAAATGAGCTGGTTGAGATTCGTTACAAACTTATTGTATGCATTATTAAACTTCTCTTCTACTTTGTGTGCTTCTCTTAATAAAAATCCACATGGGTTATCTGCAGCAATTACAGACAGATCAGCAAAAACTTCATTAAACCCAGGGAGTGTGTCGGATTTACTAATCACTAGATATATAGGTATATCCAATTTTAAATACTGGCTAAGCACATTGACTGTATTGCGACAACGTAATGAATATTCATAGGATCGTGAAGAATGTACTGGCAGCAAGTCTTCCATGGGCATCAATATGATAATGCCATTAAGTGCATATTTTCCACGCAATTTCTTTAGCTTTAATAAAAACTGCGAAAATGTTTGCAATAGATTAACTTGGGATAAATTTAAATAGTCTTCCGCAAGCTCAAAAATGGTGGCTTTCTCATTCAACCATCCGTAAACCTTAGCATCACCAGATTCTGTTTGCACCGTGGTAAATGACCCCATAGAATCCATTAATGTACTTTTACCTGCACCCTTTTTGCCTAACAATAAGAAACAAGATTGCTTCTTAAATAAATTCCTACGAAAGTGGCCAGATTGCTTTATTGTTGAACACAACAAAGTTAGTGTGTTATTGAGTTGATTTGCTAACTGAATATTTTGCTCATTATTAGTTTGTTTTGTTTTAGCGGAAAGCCTTACAAAATTGATAATTAAATTTCCTATGCCCCACAAGAAGACTAACGAAAGAATAATATATAAGCGTACCACCATGCTTTCGAGAGGGCGAACATTGGCTATAAATAAATACGGGCCAGCAAATAGTACGAGTAGGGATAATACCGCTACAATGATAAAACTAATGGTATATTGGCTTTTAAAAAAATTAATTACTTTAGCTTTAGTCAACATTTGCTAAATCTCGTGTGATGTTTAAGAGCGTTTCGTCTGCAAGCTGTTTTATAGACATGTAAAGTCCCATATAAACGAATAGTACAATTGTTACGGATAAACCAATGATATGTACTAATCTGAAGTTAAATTTCATACGCTTTGCTTGAGTGCTGCCTTCACTGGCAATTAAAAGCTTTGGTTGCCTAGAGCTTAAGCGGCTATTATTTAAAAGTCGGTGGATTGTAAGCCGCAACAGATACAATTGTTCTGGGCCATCTGGCAAGGTTTGATATTTTCCTGAAAAACCTAGACTTAAACAAATATAAGCCAATTCCAAAGCATCTAAATTTTGTTTGGGTGCGCGCATAAGCAGATCAATAATCTGAAAAAATTTCTCTCCACCCCAAGCATCATCATAAAATGAACTGACTAAATTTTTAACGTCACTACTCTTCTCTAGATTGTCTTTATATTTTGTTGCCAACTGCTGCTGAATAATAAACTCATCAAAAGCGGCACATAACAAATATTTGACCTGCATAACTTTTTCGAAGTTAATTGATTGTAACCGAAGTTTATTTTCTAAAATTTGCAGCTCATTAATAATCACTTCGCGCAGCTGCGCAATGTCTATGGTTAAACTAAATATTTTCAAATCACTAAGAATGCTTAACAACGGCGCAGCATATTTAACCAAAGGGAAAGCATATCCATTTTGATATAAGCCGCTCCATTGGCTTTGTGTGCCGGTTTGCAACAAGGAATCATAGCGTGGTGAAATAATTGGTTTTGTTTCTTTAACCTGCACGGCCATAGCACTACCTCCTTACTACCCAAAGAGATAACACTAAATCTGGGAAGTCCCCGCTCACCTGGAGCGCAATTTGCCCCGCTTTTTTTATTTGCTCAATTTCATCTGCTGAAAATGCTAACGCAAAATAGTAATCACCATAATGAAAGGGGATCTGCGGCGGTGTCACTGCTAACGGTTGCACTTTACAACCAGGTAATTGCGCATTAATTAATTGCAGAATGTTTTCACTCGTACCCACTTTAATTTGATTTGGAAAGCGCGCTAAAAATGATTCAGCGGGTAAACTGCATCGAACGCTAAGGATAAAATCAGCTTTCTCAATTAATTGTTTATCGGGTAGCTGCGCCAATTGCACACCATAGGGTTGTGCTAATAACTCAATTGTGAAAGCATCACGTTCTAACACCACATTAAATTCTTGACGTAATTCAAGCATTAACGCATTAAAAATTTTAGCCAGATCACTATGGTTATATTTCGCGAATACATTCGCTCTTTTGCTTGCTTGTGTGTAAGTTGCCATTTCACCAACTAGCTCTAATAGTAAACAATAGAAAGTAAATGGATGAATTTTTAGACCTTGAGTAAATTGCGTTAGCAGCGGTTCATAGCGGTTTAGAATTTGTAACATTAAATAATCGACAACGCCGCTAATTTGCCGGTTGATATCAATAACCTGTTCTGCTAGACGCTCTGCACGGAATTGCACTAACGTAAGCACTTCCTGAGCATAGGCAGCCAGTCTCGGGACCACAGAAATATCTAAGCATGGTGGAATATAATATTCATCCAGTAGTATGACGCCATCTGCAGTAATTTCATTGATTTTAGCTATGGGAATAGTTACATATTGATCTAAATGCTCACTTTCTAGTAATAATTTTATATTGAGCTCACCAACATTTATAGCTGCTTGGCTAGTATAATCAGCATTAACATCAGCTATCTCTTGTTCTTTTATCGTGTAGCGTATATGGTTACTTGCTGTGTCTGTTGTTTCCGATATAAATTCTTGCTTATATGGAATAGCCAGATAAACAAGCTGGTTCGCCGTAGTTTGTGGTGGCACAATGGGATTTGGTAAGCGGTCTTCATAGGGACAATTAAAGAATGTCCCGTCTCTAAATACACCACTCACATAATTTAGGCTAATCCGATTATTTTGTAATAAAACTTGGTCAATTTGGTAAGATAATAACCCCCAACCATCATGAACTAGGCTATTAAATCGTGCGTGCACCATTTTCTCGAAATAACGTTCTTGTTGTTGAAAGTGCTGCGGTCTAATTAACATGCCCTCAGTCCACACCACTTTTTGCTGCAATATCATATCTATCCCTATTTGCCTTTTTTGATTGCTAAACGAGTGAGCTCTATTTTTATCACCTCTTTTTCAGATAATTTTTTAGCCGGAATAAGCTTGCGCCACTCTGCTTTATCTATATTTTGATAAGCGGCAACAATGCCTAAATATTGCCCATTCATCATCTGTATACTTTTAATCTTTTGCTTGCTATTGGGTTGCATGACCACCTGCGTGAATGTAATTAAATCCTCCCCTAATACTGATTTTGGGGATTGATATAAATTAAAAAATGAGCTTGTGTTGAACTGATTAGTATTCTTTAGAACATATATATTGACCACCAGTGGACAAGCCATTCCCTCTTCATTGGGATTAATCCAAGCATCGGCGTGTAGATTAATAGTCACAGGCACTTGCTTATTTGTGTCATCGGTAAAGTATGAGCTTAAAGAACAAGCGTATAGCAGTAGTAATACTGGAATGATTAGAATATTTTTATAACATGAATGCATATAATTTTACATATAGTTTAAGTGGAATAATTTTACGACAATGAAGTTGATTAATTGTTACCAAAATATAAATATTTGTAACTAAAAAATTCCTAACCCAACTACAGTAATAATTTGTAACAATATGTTACAAATAAACCAGCTAACTTAATATACTATTCTGTTAAAAATTTGAGAATCAAATAAATGATAAATGTTGCAGAAATACTCTCCGCTGAGCCAAATCAAGAAGTTATCAACTCAGAAATAAGTAACCATTCGCATGCTTTATTTCTTGAATTAAAAGATGCCCGTTCAGAGGCACGTCAACAAGAACGCGATTCTATGTTTGATACTGAATCTATAAAAGATTTGCGCAATTGGCGAAAAATAATTGAATTAGCCCCTGCCTATCTTAAAGAACATGCAAAAGATTTGACTGTCGCATCATGGTTGACAGAAGCCTTAACCCGGGTAAGTGCATTTCCTGGTCTATTGGCAGGAGGTGAGCTTATTGAAGGTTTATTAATTAATTACTGGGATAGCCTGTATCCTTTGCCCGATGAAGATGGTGTGATAACGAAATTAATGCCCCTGATTGGTTTAAGTGGTAATCAAAATGAGGGCGCACTAATTACCCCGATTTATTCTTTATCATTGACTTGTGAACCAGCAATGCCAATTGCTACTTGGCAATATCAGCAAGCACTGAAGAATGCAAAAATAACCGATGAAGACCGTTTGAAAAAACTGGCGAGCACAGGCGTACTCTCATTAGATGAAATACGGCAAGCTGTGGTGAGTAATACACATACTCAGTATAATAATACCGCTGAACAAATAAATGCCTGTCTAGAAGTATTTCGTCGGGTAAGCCAGGCTATAACTGATTTATGCGGTCCAGATATCCCCACCCTCTTTGGTATTGAAAAAGCTTTACAATCTTGCTTAGAAGTCGTTAAAACATTTGCAAAGATGGTTGCACCTGCAGCCACTGTTGCACAGAATACCCCTGATTTAATAAAAAGTGATGTAGATAATGGTGACACGCGCCCATCCTTTAATAACCAACACGTAACTTCAAAAGCGCAAGCAGTGCAGTTAATTCAGCAATTGGCCGATTTTTATAAACAAACTGAACCTTATTCACCCGTGGCTTACTTATTAGAACAAGCAATTCGTTGGAATGAATTAGCATTACCCGAATGGTTAGCAGAAGTCATCCCCAATCCAGAATTTTTAGCACATATTTATAAATTAATTGGTGTACAAGCACCGAACAGTAATGAGAGCAATATGGGGAATATGGGACGGTTTGCTTCGATGTCTGAAGATTTCGAACATAATGAGAATGAAAATTACTAGTACTGAATTTTTCCATTCATATTTTGTTACAAAATGTCATCATTCAGACATCTGCCCGAAACCATAGCTTTATAATGTGGGATGTCTAATAAATAAAGGAGTAAAACGATGGTAAATAGCGTACATGATAAATTAGGTAAAGTTCGCAAACCTCGGATTCATATCACTTATGATGTGGAAACCGAAGGAGCAACTGTTAAAAAAGAATTACCTTTTATATTGGGTGTAATGGGTGATTTTTCTGGTAATGCAGGCGTTAAAAAACCGCTTAAAGAACGAAAGTTCGTGCAAATTGACGGCGATAATTTTAATGATGTCATGCAACGCACGGCTCCCGCTGTTGAACTTAAAGTGGCTAATACCCTAAAAGGTGATGGCAGTGAAATGGCCGTAAATCTAGAATTTAAATCTATGGATGATTTTGAACCTAGCCGTATTATTGATCAGGTGGAACCACTTAAAAAGTTAATCGATACTCGCAAAAAATTAAGTGAATTGCTAAGCAAAGCTGATCGCTCTGCTGACCTAGAGAGTTTACTTGAACGTATATTGCAAAACAGCGATGACTTAAAAGAAATATCTGAAGCATTAAAAGTTGAAGCAACCGAGGAGGCCACATCGTGAACGATACCGCAACTGCAACAAAAAACGAAAGCGCAACAACTACTGAAAGCCAAAGCTTATTAGATCAAGTTGTTGCAGCTACAAAGCAAACTGAACCTGATCGTGCGCAAGAGTTATTAAAAGCATTAACAAAAGAAGCTTTAAGTGGAGTTGTTAGTTGGGATAAAAACTTAACTAAAACCATAAACTCTGCTATCGCTGCAATTGACCAACTACTCTCAAAACAATTAGCCGAGATTCTCCATGCCGAACCCTTACAAAAAGTAGAAGGTTCATGGCGTGGCTTGCACTATTTGGTGAAAAACTCCCTTTGTGGTAGTACGCTTAAAATCAAAGTGTTAAACATCCATAAAAGCGAACTTTTTAAAGATTTGGACAAAGCCATTGAATTTGATCAGAGCGATTTTTTCAAAAAAATCTATGAAAATGAATATGGCACACCTGGTGGCGAACCATATGGCGCCCTCATTGGCGATTATGAATTTACAAATAATGCTGATGACGTGCAATTGCTGAATAATATTTCGAGTGTCGCTGCAGCGGGATTTGCACCTTTTATTGCAGCAGCAGCGCCGCAATTATTAGGGCTCGATCAATGGACCGATTTATCTAAACCACGTGACCTAGAGAAAATATTTGAATCCGTAGAATATGCGAAATGGCGCGGTTTTCGTGATACAGAAGATTCACGGTTTGTTACACTAGTGTTGCCTAGAGTGCTGTCGCGCTTACCCTATGGACAAAAGTCAAAACAGATAGAAGAATTCCATTTTGAAGAATTTGAAACTGATGAAAAGGGTATGGCCAAAACTGTACGAAATAGCGATTACACTTGGATGAATGCAAGCTTCGTTATGGCCGCGCGTTTAACGGATGCTTTTGCACAACACGGTTGGTGTACGGCTATCCGTGGTGCTGAAGGCGGTGGTAAGGTAGAAAACTTGCCCGCGCACGTCTTTATCAGTGACAATGGTGACCTCGATTTGAAATGCCCAAGTGAAATAGGCATTACTGATCGTCGTGAAGCAGAATTAAGTAAACTAGGCTTTTTACCGCTCTGTCATTATAAGAATACCGATTATTCTGTATTCTTTGGTGCTCAATCTGTACAAAAACCTAAAGAATATGATGATCCGAATGCAACAGCCAATGCTGCAATTTCTGCACGTTTACCTTATATCATGGCAGCTTCACGTTTTGCGCATTATTTGAAAGTGCTGGCGCGGGATAAAATTGGTTCATTCATGGAAGTAAGTGATGCCGAAATTTGGCTAAATCGCTGGATATTGAATTATATCAATGCCAATCCCAATTGTGGTGCTGACATGAAATCTAAATATCCATTGGCAGAAGCTAAAATCACTGTGCAAGAAGTAGCTGGAAAACCTGGCTCATATCATGCAGTTGCTTGGCTTCGACCTTGGTTGCAATTAGAAGAATTAACAACATCATTAAGATTAGTTGCGCGCATACCGCAATTGTCTTAAAAAATTAAATTTATATATGGTTTCAACATTAGCCATAGATAATAACGCTAATAACTCAATAGCGAATTTAATTAATGAAGTTAATTGTGATTTAAGCAATCAAGATAAAATTAAATCGATTATTATACGCACAATTGCTGAAATTGATGAGCGATGTAATATACTTTTAAATACAATATTACATCACCCAACTTTTCAGCAATTGGAAGCGTCTTGGTTAAATCTTTTTAGTTTAGTAAAACCCGCTACGCAACGAAAAAATATTAAAATCAAATTATTAGATTTATCATGGCTGGAAGCTAAAAAAGACCTGCTGCAAGCCCTGGATTTTGATCAATGCGAATTATTTAACATATTATACAATCAAGAATTCGGTATGCCGGGTGGTGAGCCTTATACTGCAATTGTTGGTGATTATCAAATACAACTACGCGATGAATATGATGATGTGAACGCTTTAAGTACACTTGCTGAAATATTGGCCTCATCATTTACGCCCTTTATTAGTAGCATCTCCCCTGCTAGTCTGGGTATTGATCAATTTACTGATTTAGATCAATTACCGGACTTAGAGCAGATTTTTAAAACCGCCGAATATTACAAATGGGAAAAACTACGCCTAGGTGAAAATACGCGTTTTATTGGCTTAGTCTTACCACGTATCTTAGTGCGACTACCCTATTCTTCAAATTACGCAGGCAAAATGGGCTTTGTATTTCATGAGCATACCACACATCATGAAGAATATTTATGGGGCAATGCTGGTTACGCATTTGCAATGGTACTGATGAATTCCTTTTATGAGTCAGGCTGGTTTGTTCACTTAAAGGGTTCTTCAGCTCATCACAGTGGCGGTTTGATTGATTATTTACCAGAAATATATTTCAGCAGTGACCATACGAATATATTTTATAATTATAATGTAGAGCTTTTACTGACGGATGCTCAAGAGAAATCGCTTGCTGACCTTGGTTTTATTGGTCTATGTCAAATAAAAGGCAGTGCGAAAGCAGTTTTTTATAATAATAATTCCATTCATTCACCTAAAATATATAGCGATAATATTGCGAATATAAATGCAAGAATATCAGCAACATTACAATATCTACTCTGTGCTTGCCGTTTTGCACATTATATAAAAATAATTGGTCGCACCAAAATAGGTTCATTCCTATCCGCACCAGAATTTGAGTCGTATATCAATTCTTGGTTGATTCAATACGTAGCCAGCAATGAAGATTTAACACCTGATCAAAAATTAAATTACCCATTACTTAATGCAAAGGTACAAATTAAGCAAAAGCCCGGCAAACCAGGCGCCTATTCATGTCTAATTCATCTGCAACCAAGAGTGCAATTAGAACAAATTCGCTCAACATTGTTGTTAATGACTGAAATATCATCAGCTAAATAAACTATGAAAATGAGGCAAAGATATATATCATGCTAACAGAATTAACAATTGAAGGCCAATCGGCAGCACTGAAGTTAATCAAAATGGAAGGCTATGAAGGGCTATCATGCCTCTTTCATTTTAAATTAATTATTACTTCTGAAAAAATATTAGACCCACAAAAGATTATTGGTAAAAAACTAACGCTGGCTTATAATATTCCACAAGATAATAATAGTACTAAGCCACGTTATTTTCATGGAATTATTCTGCAATTTATTAAATGGCATAACACTGACGGGTTAACTTATTGCGCACAGCTCGTACCACAACTTACCTTACTAAAATTTCGCAAAAACTGTCGTATATTTCAAAACCAAAGTGTTATACAAATTATTGAACAAATCTTAAAAGAGAATAAAGTCAGTAAATATGATTTAACCAGTAAAATAAGCTCAACCTATAAAGCACTTGATTATTGTGTCCAATATCAAGAATCAGACTTTAGTTTTATTAGCCGTTTACTTGAGCATTTTGGTATTTTTTATCTATTTGAACATGCAAAGGATCAACATAAGCTTATATTTTCTGATGGTAAGCAATCCTACAGTTCAAATACGATAGCCTGTAAACTGACACCGGCAAATGAGGTCGGCATACAAAGCTGGCAAAAACGTTCACAGTTTTTCACCGGCAAATGGATTATTAACGACCATGACTATACGAATCCTAATAAAAAATTGTTAGTTGACATAGATAGTAAAGAAAACCTAGCAAATAATACCAGTTATTCAGTATATAATTATCCCGGTTTATATAATGATACAATGGCCGGCGAAAAAATAGCTAAAGTTAGGCTTGAGGAACAAGAAACCTCTGCGCTGATGGTTGAAGCAACCAGTACTTACCCGCATCTACTTGTAGCCAGCAAACTTAGCTTAGATAACCCCCTCTTTACAGAGGATAAAGGTAAACCGTACTTAATCACATCTATCTCTCATTATATTAATTTAGATGTTAATCGTTCAAGTCAGGTTATCTATCATAATGAATTTACCTGTATTCCTGCTGATAAAACATTTCGACCAGCGCGTGTTACTGTGAAACCAATGGCCCCAGGTGTACAACTGGCTACAGTCGTAGGTGAAAAAGGTAAAGAAATTTACACCAATAAATACGGTGAAATGAAAGTCCAATTTGTTTGGCATCGTGAAGGTAAAAATGATGAGCACAGTTCCTGCTGGATGCGCTCTATTCAACAATGGGAAGGGTTACTGCGCATTGGTACTCCAGTTCTTATAGGGTTTATTGACGATGATCTGGATAAACCAATTATATTAGGGCCTATACATAATGCGGGGCTTATGCCAATTAACAGCATGCCAAATGAACAAACGCAATCTGTTTTAAAACGTCGTTATGTTAAACAGGCCGATGAAAAAAAATACAATGAAATTCGCTTCCAGGATAAAATAGACAATCAAGAATTAAGTGTGTACGCGGCTAAAAATCATCTCATTACGGTTGAGCAAGACTCAACGCAACTTGTTAAAAAAGGTAACTATGTTTTGACTGTTGACGAAAAAGATTCAACACAAACTGTTAAAAAAGGCAATTATGTTTTACAAGTCAAAGGTGACATTACCATTAAAGCTGACGGCTCTATTACATTAGAAGCTGGCAAAGCCATTCAGATTAAAGCAGGCACTGATATGACGCTTAGTGCGAAGAAAAATATTGAAAAAAATGCGGGGGCTAATATCAACATCACTGCTAAAGCGAAATTAACACAAAATGCGCTTGAGATTAACAATCAAGCCAAAACAAAACTTTCACATAAGGCTCTTGAAATTGCGCATCAAGCAGATATCCGTTTGACCACCAAAGCAGCCATGCAAGAAGTAGGCGCTGACGGCATTTTAACTTTAAAGGGTGGTATTATTAAGGAAAATTAATATGGATGATAATGCTCAGGTCAATGACACTGATGAGTTAAACGGTGAATACGTTTCTTATCATGATAATAATGCAATCGCTACGCGTGCTAATTATGTTGCTGATAAGTTACATGGTGAACTATTTCTATATAACGAAGCAGGTGAATTGATACAACAAGCTCAATACCAAAATGGCCTATTAAATGGTGAAATGTTGATCTACGTTGACACTATTTTATACATGCAATCGCAATATTTAAATGGTCAAAAGAATGGTATTACCCAAATATTTAACGAAAAAGGATTTCTTGCTTTATTGCAAGAATATAAAGATGACCTTTTACATGGCAAGAGTATTTGGTATAGCGATAAAGACCAAATCTGTAAAATCGCTCATTATTATCAAGGGCAGTTACATGGAAAGTTAATTATTTATCATAATAATAAACCGCTCGAAAAATATTATTACCACCAAGGTAAATTAAGTGGCAATGTAATACGTTATTCACCTGATGGAAAAGTATTAGAAAAAAATAATGTTGCCGATGAACAAGGAGTAGAAGCATGACACAAAAAGTTTGTACCGGTGCAATGTTAAAATGTAGTTTCGGTGTTGCACCCACAGTATTAAATATTCTTCCTGATAAACGTGTGCTCTCTGGCACACCGGCAGGAAACATAATGGACAAAAATCCACCTAATATCATGACATTTGGTATGTGTATGACTCCTAGTAATCCAGCTGTTGCAGCAGCTATCTCAGCATCATTAGGGGCTGTGACGCAAGCACCTTGCGTGCCGGTTATTCCCGCACCTTGGATACCCGGTGCACCAACCGTTCTTGCAGGTAATATGCCTACACTAAATCAAAATGCTAAATGTATTTGTATGTGGGGAGGCATCATTAATATTACGATGCCCGGCCAAGTCACTGTGAATAACGCTTAACTTAAGGAAAAAAATATGGCTACATTAGAACTCCGTGCACTTATCAGTAAATTAAACCCACTCTCACGACAATGCCTAGAACAAGCCATTGCCAGTTGTGCGGCTCAAATGCATTTTAATGTCGAAATTGAACATTTTTTATTTAGCATTCTTCAAAATGAAAATAGCCAAGCAATAGCAATTCTTAATCATTTTAATATTGACCCAAGTCTATTAATGCATAAAGTCGACCAAGAAATGAAAAGTTTCAAAACAGGAAATAATCGCACGCCAAGCTTTTCAGCGCAATTACTCGAATGGTTACATCGCGGTTGGTTAGCAAGTTCTTTAGAGTTTGATCTAACTTCAATATCATCTGGTAGTTTATTATACGCTTTACTCAATACTAATGAATTGATGCAACAAACGGCTTATTTAGCAGACTGCTTAAAAGCTGTGAATCTGCAAGTTTTAAAGGAGCAATTTCACGACATTACGGCTGTGGCAAAAGAGAGTGCGTCGTTTGCTGCGCCTGCCACTTTATCCAATCAACAAAAACAATCTGCACTTGCGCAATTTACTCTTGATTTAACTGAATCCGCAAAAAATGGCAAACTAGATCCGGTTATTGGCCGTGACCAAGAAATACAACAAATGATTGATATACTCTCCCGTCGGCGACAAAATAATCCCCTCCTTGTTGGTGAAGCCGGTGTGGGTAAAACTGCCGTAGCCGAGGGTTTAGCAATACGAATAATTCAAGGAACTGTGCCTGATAAATTAAAGAATGTACGCTTGCTCTTATTGGATTTAACCTTACTACAAGCAGGCGCTAGTGTTAAAGGTGAATTTGAAAATAGGTTAAAATCAGTTATTGAAGCTGTTAAATCATCCGAACAACCTATTATCCTATTCATCGATGAAGCACATAATTTAATTGGCGCAGGTAATCAAGCCGGACAAGGAGATGCCGCCAATTTACTTAAACCTGCACTAGCACGCGGTGAACTTAGAACCATTGCAGCCACTACTTGGGCTGAATATAAGAAATTTTTTGAGAAAGATGCTGCCCTCACGCGTAGGTTCCAACCTGTTAAAATTGACGAACCCGACGAAAGCACCGGCATAGCAATATTACGCGGGCTAGCTGAAAAATTAGAAGAACATCATCACGTAAAGATCCTTGATGAAGCTTTAGTTGCTGCGGTACAACTATCTAAACGCTATTTACCCCATCGACAATTACCCGATAAAGCAGTCAGCTTATTAGACACTGCTTGTGCACGTGTGCATCTTAGCCAAAATTCATGCCCGCAGAAAATTGAAGATCTGCAACAGCGATTAATTGGGTTAGAACATGAAATTAATCTGAGTCAACGTGAATCGGTATTAGGTTTAAGAGAAACACAAATTGTAGAAGATTTAAAAAATAAATATAACGGTATCAATAGTGAGCTCACAAAATTACAAGAACAATGGGATACTGAAAAACAATTGTTTGAAAAAGTACGTACAATAGAAACACAAATGCCTAAACTCGTTACAGAAGATCCTGCAACCTATCATGCTCAATTAGAGATACTACAACAAATACGGCAAGAAATTAAAAGCAATCAGGAAAATATGGTACAGCTGTATGTTGATGCCTTTACCATTGCACAAATAATTGCCAACTGGACTGGCATTCCTGTATATAAAATGCTGAGCAACCAAACGGATGATGTTTTGAACCTAGCTGATAAACTTAAAGAACGTGTTATCGGTCAAGACCATGCGCTTGAATCTATAGCGCAAAGTGTAAAGATAGCGCGGGCACAATTAGCCGATCCACGCAAACCAATTGGTGTATTCTTATTATTAGGTTTAAGTGGTACTGGTAAAACTGAAACAGCTTTAGCCTTGGCGGAACTCCTATTTGGTAATGAACAAAGCCTAATTACCATTAACATGTCAGAATTTAAAGAAGAACATAAAATTTCTATGCTTACAGG
>CAYSGV010000001.1:0-62245 GCA_964430685.1 uncultured Gammaproteobacteria bacterium | reverse complement strand
CGTTAGAACAATGCTTTCATTATCTGCTGTCTTTTGTGATTTTAGATTTTCTACAAAGGTATATTTTAGCTCTTCGAAATCTAACTCATAACGTTCATTTGACCTATCAAAGTTTCCTTTACACCAGTCATCCTCAAATGAACTATTGCTATTATTAATGGCAGAAATGACACCACGATATTTTGTTTGTATTCCTTGATCATTTGGATGCATATTTAACACTTCTTGCGCTTTATGCTTCATTTCATGCAAACTTTCTTTTCGTAATTCACTCCAGGTTGCATCTATATCAGTTACCCAGTACCAAAAACTTTTTCGCTTTACCGCATCTAAACCACTAACGGCATAATCAAAATTTGCTAAAGCTTTCTTATCTTCGGGTAACCGGTACCATGAAATATAATCATAAAGCCTAGTTGCACCATATAGTGCGGCAGCTCCTCCTAAAAATATCAGCAAGCCCGTTGGGCTACCATATAAAAATAATCCTTTTTCAGTTAATTCGAAAGATACACTGTAGCCGATTGTTGGTGCTAACAAGGCGCCACCCTTTAACCAACGGTCAATTGAAATTCCAGGTGATACAATCACTCTTTCGTTTGCTTGTGAGCCACCGTCCCCGAAACCAGTTTGAGGGCTATAATTTGTGCCATAATTGCTAGGACCTTGATAACTTATCGGCCGTGATACCCAGTTCCATTCAAGAGAAATTGAATGATTTTGACTAACATTGTGCGTTGATGATTCAGGAGGAATAAAATGGACCCTGGGACGTTGTAATGACTGCTCAAATTCTTTATACAAAGCAGCTAAAGTAAGCCGAGGATTATGCTCTGCAACATTGCTTGGTAGGTTTATATTAGACCAGTTTTCACGTATATCCCAAAGCTTAGACATACCAAATAAATTGGGTTGTGATGGATTTAACAATAAGCTCAGTGACCTATATACAGGCTGCAACGGCTGCATAAAAAATGTATGTATAGCATCTGCATTAGGTACTTGTTGCTCGGGGATAATTTCTGAAACTAAAACAGAGCGTTGTACTTTTGATGGTTCTTGATATTGCGGTTCAAAATTAAGCGTTACATTAATTCCCTTCCACCCGTTTGATGCAGAGGCGTTTGTTGGCTCATCGGGAAAAAATCGGCTAATTATCGGTTCCCACACATATGGTTTCGCAGCATCCCATAAGTGCGAAGATGCTTTAAGACTAAGCCCCAAACTTATAGCATCAACAAAATAATAAGGAACACTCAATTCGGGGAATAAAAATGGTAAGGCTCGATTGGCTAAATAGCCTACGCCACGTTCAACCACAGGTGATATAAGTTTTGCGTCAACAACATTCCATAGAATCCAATTATCGGTAAGCGATAAACCCGCAGATACGCCAGCGTTGGTTACATGATCCCGTCTTGACATTTCCCAAGAAAATTTGTTTTGTGTTCGTCTCTCTGAATATTCATGATAGCTATCGTATAAACTCTTTCCCCAGTCCACCCAATCAAGTGCTTCACCAACACGTACATAAAAATGATAATTGTCTAGTCTAGCCGATATATATCGATTTGCGTCTCGCCTTAGCGGAGTATCATTAGGATAAAGAGCCGCAATCTTTGCACGTGCATCATCTTTGTTTTTATACACATCACTGAATAAATAGGCTAAAAACCCATCCGTTCTTTCAAGATATTTATTCCCCATATGTAAACTATATAAGCTATGATCAACAAATTCCGAAAAGGTTGGGTTTGGCGCATCTTCCGATGCAGGCATATGAGCAAATTTAGGTTTGTTTTCTGGAGCAGCAATTAAACGTGGTTCCATATCAACTTTAAATTGATTAAAACTACCAATATTTAATACATGATTAACAATTCGTCCTTCTGGATCGGATCTTAATGAAGCATGTTGTGGTAATGGCGAAAACCAATTTAAAACTTGAAAAAAATGATTTGCTTCCTGAGGGTTTAATTCAATTCCATTTCTTTTTACCGTAACTTGACAAAACTGAACTTCATCGGATGATACTGGAACTTGGTATTTTTCGACAATTGCTTTTCGGCTGATATCCAAAATAGGCGCTAAATTATCAACAGTAGACCTTTTATTTTCAGTGAACTGAATATTAACCTCATAATCACCTGGTTTCAATTGGCTACTTGTTTCAGCTGGTCCCTGCATTTTTTATCTCCCCTGAAATAAGCTTGAAAGTTTCAAGAAGTATAAACCGCTTACACCGATGACTCAATAACATATTGTAATTGTACATCTTATCTGAAATGGCGAATACAAAATCTATTAAATTGTGGATATAGACCTATCTTTGATGTCACAGGCAACAGTGGGAAATAAAAAATTAACTTATTCAAGAAGGTTAAGTCAAACATCAACTAATTAATTCCATATTAAATCAATAATGTAGAAGAGTTAATAACCTTTTCTTAATATAAGCAATACTATCTATACAATTAAATTTTATTAGGGATTTTTAGCTATAGGTTTTTTGAGCACGGCAGCTAATGCTGTTGAAGGAGTTTGATTTTTAGGTTGTGGCTTAAAATAAGTAGGGGCATTTGCAGAACCGCTGAATGCACCTTTTTGTTTTGCTGTAGGTGGAGCTGGCTTCAGTAATTTAACTCCATTAAATTGTAGACAGTCGTAATGAGATAACCCATGGGTACGACACGGATGCAAAACGATACAAACTGTATCTGCATCTGTAAGGTTAATATTATCTGCCACGAGACTGCTCAATTGACCGTTATTTAAATAATTATGAAAGACAGCTAATGTCTTATTCTTAAGAGCTAAACAAGCAGCTGCAATATTTTCATCTACATACTTACTTTTTTTCAAATATTGTATATAGGCCTGTAAAATCTCTTTTTGGCTAATGTATTTCAAAAAATTAATATAAGCTTCTCTTTGCTGTTCTTGACTTGTGGCAAACTGAATTTGCCAATATAGGTCTAACACTTTTTCACGCTTTTGAACAGCATCTCTGTCACCTTCGACAAGTCCGAATGGTTCATCTAGTCTTATCGCATGTATATTATTTTCAAGGGCCTGAAGTATTAATCTGGATATTCTTGAGTCATCTAATCTTTGCTGTAACTCATTAAGTGCTTCTAATGGATTTTCAATACCAACGGAGTTTAAGGCGCACCAACCATCGCCTTCTACTGTTTGACATTTAAAAGTATATTCTTTTCCTTCAATGATAGCAGTGTAAACTGCAGGATGGCTCTTATTTTGATCAAAATATGACTTAAGCCCTTCTCTTTTCAGATTTAATTCTTTATAAAGCAGTATCATTCTGTTGGTGAGTTCATATAATTCCAATTTTATCTGATAATCAGGATCATCTGCAGATACCACTTTAAATTCGGTTAAGATTTGATAATCAGATAAGTTAGTTTTCAATATTTGAATCAAACGGGCTTGATTATTGAGGCATTTAGTATATTCAGCGTCTAATATAGATATTTCTTTTGAAAGTTCTTCCAAGAAAGCCTCATCGTCTAGTGTAACTGGATGCTCAGATTCATTACTTTCTTTGCTAGCAAGCGATTTAATAGCGATATGTAAAGACTCTAAGTCTTTCGTATCTAAAACCCCAATTGATTCAATAATCGAAAGAGCAAGTTCGGCTTTTGTCGTCGTTCGGCCAGGTAATATTGCTGCTTCAAGTTTTTTAAATTTGCTGAATAGAGTAGTACCAAAGAATTTTGCTAAGAAAGTATCATTCCTGAATGAGTCACTAAAACGCCACTTGGGATATGCTTTACCATGATTGCCACAAATTTGAGAAACATCATTTTGTTCCATTACTAAATAACAATGTGCACAACATAGCTTCCCAATTGCGATAAAAGGAAGAGTTCTTTTTTGTTTCTGAAAATACCAGAATATCCGCATTTCAGCATGGACATCGTCTTCAAGGTCATCAATAATAACCACTGGCGGCGATTCCCATGGATTAATTAATTTAAGAAATTTTGAAAACTCGGTTTTTGCAAGTAATTCACTTATTACAAGTGTTTCTAAATTTTCTAAATCTTCAAAATAACTTTTGGCGGTTTTTATTATACGCTCTGAAAGAGAGCCTAAAATTGGTGGGACATGGATTTTGTTTTCACGAATTTTTTTGGTAAATTCTTTTGCCCATTGATTAATTTGTTTAATAGAACAGTATTGAAGTTTTGCCGTTAACTTATACTGTTGAAAATCAGCAAGCATTATTTCAATAAATTGATCGAGAAGTTCTTTAAATTTATCATCATTAAATCCAAAATCTTTTAATTCTCGGCTTTTTCCGTACCATTTAGAAGCTTCCCAAGATAATGAACATGTTAACAGTTGAGTCCGTAATCTGGGAATAAGTCCTTTTACTCGCTGGCGTATAGGATTACTAATTTCATTAGACTTAGCATGTGCAAACAAAGCTAAATATTGGAAAAGAATTTCAGTTCTTCTCCGTAATGGATTGATCGGAATACGATAAGTTTGTGTTGCTAAATGCAAAACATCAGTAAGTGAAGAACAAATAGACGGCCCTGGTATACTAGGAAGTTCAATTGCTTGGCCGAATTCGGCCATTCCAGCTATTTTATGTTGCCCCGGACTAAAAGGGTATGTTAAATATGGTTCTGGTGGATCATATAAGCTAGTATGATGATTATATTTATATTCTAATGTTTTATTATCAACTTTAACAGTCTTTACTGTGCCATCTATTTTAAGTTCCAAGTAAGCAACTACTCGAATATAAAGGAGATTTTGATATGAAGAGCCTGGCAGGACTGATATATCTGTATGAAGAATTGTTTCTATATCTTTATGATTATTTTCATTTGTTGAGACAAAAACTTGTTTGCCATCAAATGCTAAAGCAACGCATGTTTCGTCACCTACCAATAAACGAGATATAGCTTCTAAGCGTTGATCAAATCTTCTACGTCGATTCGTTTTTCTTTGATTATTTATTTGAGCTAGCAACTGATAAAAGTCCGAAATAAAATCGAAGAGGTCAGGATCTTTAAGCAAATCAAAGATTTCATTTTTTTCAAGATAATGCTCATTTGTTCTCTTCATGAAAAACCCATTAATGTAGTGTTAAATAAAAATATCCTAGCATTATGTACAGAATCATCAAATATATTTAAATTGTTTATATGATTATAACAATATGTATGATGTATACAACTTAATTACAATGATATCTGAATAGTAATAACAAAACTTCACAAATTTTATGTGGTTACCAGATATAAATTATTTTGATGTAATCTTATTGCCAAAAAAATCTCAACCTGAGTGTTTTATTACTATCGGGTTAAGAATTTATCTTATTGTTATATCGAATAAACTCTTGCATTCCTGTATCGCTCTCATTGTCACTTTCTGCAGGTGTTGCAGGAACGGAGCTGAGTTTATTTTTCCGCTCGAGCGTTCGTTGTAACATCAATGTTCCACTAATATTGATTGCTACTTGTGCTGCTCTTGGCGTTGCCGTTTGCGATTGTGCCACAATATTTGATAGTTCTAAATCATATTTCAGCTGCTGCATTACTCCTAATAACCCTTCGTAGAAAAATCCGTTACTCGTTCCAAAATCAAATATCCAAATACCTCTCTGGCAGTCTCGTAATACACCGGCAAGATGTATGAGGACTCTATCAAATGGATCTTTAGTTTTCATTAGATAAGTCTTTAATCGCTTTGCTTTGTTCCACTCTGATGAACTGAGTTCATTACGATATTTTTGCTGTTGTAGCATCAGCTCTAAGGCACAAATGAGCGTGCTATGATAATAGCGTTGTACCGGATGCTGTGATATAAGCCGAACCGTCTCTTGTTGGGATTGTTCGAGTTCATTTACAGTCTCACGAACAAGTTCATTAGTTAATTGTTGATATTTAGACATTGAGCGCCCTCCTCGTTTCGAGTTGACCTTCTGTTACCAGTTGTTGCTCCTCTCTGAGGCTCGTATTTGCTGTTTGGAGCCAGTTTAGTGCTTTCATCAGTAAGCCGTCTTTATGAATATGTGCTTGTAATGTCTTGCCTATAGGATGTGCCTGGTAACTTATAGCCAATTGGCTCATTTCATGGCATAACTGACTTGCTGCATCTAATTTTGCCGGAAGAGTTAAAGCATGCATAACAGCTTGGTATTTTTCCTGCAAACGTCGATTGATTTGAGCAAGCTCTAATTTATCTTTCTGTTGAGACATTTCTTTAAACAAACAGAAGCTGGTAGTAAAGGGTGAGGTTTTTTCGGTATCTAAGCGACTCTGTTGAATAACGCCATGAAACATCAGTTGATTAGTAAACACTTTCATCCAAAGCCCAAACCACTGCTGGACGTCTGATTTGACGATATTATCCTTTTGGAATAGGGGAAGGTAGATTTGTTGCTCGGGAGGACTGACAGCGTTTAACCATTGGAACATCAAAGTCTGCCATTCGGTCGTCTCCTTGGTCATTTGCGTATCAACTAAAAACCATAAGAGATTAAGCTCAGTCAATTGTTGAAGCTGACTATTAATTTCTAGACCGCTCGGTTGATAAACACGCAGATAGTGAAGTGGTTGTTGGGCACTTTTCAATTCTCCACTTTTCATTGGAGCTAGAGGTCCCCTTGTCATCTGATGCTGGTAGACTTGTTGGAGTTGCCCAACGGTAGCCTCATGGGTCTGGCGCATTTGTTTTGCGCGTGTTGATTCATAGACATCTGATTCCAGCTCCCATAGGCGGCTATAGACGCTCATGGTCTCTAAATCTGTGGCTGACAAGGCTATGCCTTTCTTAAACGCTTTAAAGTTCCGATGCTGTTTGGCAAGGAATCGTTGTCGATCACGTACGTCATACCAACACAAGTACGCCACCTCTTGATGGGTACATAAAACCAATAGGAAGGCTATATCGGGATGGATGGGGATATCTTTAGGTAATTTGTCCAAACATGCTGCTTTCAAGTCAATATTGGCCTGATAATTTAGTTTGCTGATTTGTAGTCTGATGTGGTTACCCAATTGACTAAATAGCGCTTGCAATACTTTTAGACATTCTTGCTTCTCTAGAGGGTTGCTAGCCGTTTTCCAGCGTGTGTATAAGGATAGTATGGGATCTACGGCCTCATGGTAGTGCTCTGCTTGCAAGGCTTTCTCAACGCTAATCTGATGCTCTTGTAATTGCTTCATTAAAAGAGCGCGCTTTTTAAGCGTATAGAAATCGCGCTTTAAGGATTCACAATGATAAGTCGTGATAAACTCCTCACTTAAAATACATTCCATTATTTGTAGACCAGAATCGTTATCGACATAACCATCGATAAAGCTTCTCATTAACTTGATTAATTCATTTATATTGTGCTCACCGTAAGCATCTACCAGCAGTTTCGAACTCTCTTTCTCACTGAAAACATAACTATTAACAGCGTCTTTAAGTTGTGGTTTTAGCTTTTGTGCAAGCGCCATGAAGCGATAATCTTGCGCTAACGTTTTATCCTTGAGCTTTTCTATTAACTCTAGCAAATACGGATCCCATTCCTTCACTGAGGAAAGGTGTTGACGAATGATTGAACTCCATTCTTTGATAAAAAACGCATCCGGCGGATTCAAAGTAAAAGTCACATCTTGGGCAAGCTCTCGATAGCCAAGCTTACCCAAGAGGAAACGTAATCGTTTAGTACTGTAATCCAGATATAGGCTTTTATCAGCACAAATCAATATAAATGATTGATAAAGGTTATCTTGCCCCGAATACGTTTTTAGATAAGCTCTTACATGCCCATGTAATTCTTCCTGGTATTGAGGAAACTCATGTGCCATTGCATAGAACTGTTTGATGCTCGTATACAATTGTTTCGGTGTAAACTTCCGCTCACTCCCATTGATGTTTAAATCAATTTCTTGTCCTAATGGTATTACTTTTCCTTCTTGCGGAATTTCGATAAATAGTTTTCGCATAGCTATCAGAAACTCTGTAACCGCTAATTCATGTTGTTGCCACCATAGCTCGACTGCCTGCGGTGCCCATCGTTTAGCATAAATAAATCCAGGACTAGCACTGTCTTTGATGCGTGGTAAGAGATAAGTTCTTGCAATAAACTCACATAGACGTGCTAAGGGCACCTCAACGGTTGCTGCTTGCTCTAAGAGTAATTGCAATTGTTGCTCAACAGCTTCAATTGAAGATTCTGCGAATGAAAATTCGCCTACTAATAAGGCGCCTAATGTTTTTAATGCCGCTTGAAGCTTTGGATTATTTGTTAGTCGTATACACTGCGCAATCGTATTTGATATCTCCTCTTGGGGCACGGGTAGGACTAGGCGTTCATTTTCTTGCGAGACACTTTCTTTAACTAATTTTGGTAAGAATTGCCCCAGTATATTGGTCTTATCTGAGTAAGTACTTTGTGCAAGTTGCGCGCGTGACTGTAGTTCTGACACAGTTTGGTATTGCGACACCTGCTCAAGAATCCCTTGTACGGCCTCATGTTTATGAGCAGTTAAACCGGAAAGTAAAAGGTTACTCTCTTGCTTAGCAAATTGCTCATTTAATTCGAGTTGCCATGTATCAAGTTCCTGTGCTGTTGCTGACAATCTAGATTGCCATTGCTTAATTAATTTATCAGTATCACCAAAGAATAATCGTGCAAACCACCCTAGTCTCGAATTCTTCGCGTAAGAGCGAAGGCTTTGAATTATACTTTGTGCACTTTTTACATGGTTATGCGCTTTTAAAAATGAATCGTGTGACATTTTTTCTTGCTCGAGTGTTTGTTTGATTTCAGCAAGAGAAGTATTAAGCCGCGCAAGTTCATAAAATTGTTCACGGAAAAACCAATAGCGAAGCGTTGTACCTAGAAATAACCATTCCGGTATACTCGTTTCTTTCGGTATAAACTTGACAAATTCTGTAGGAATTAACCAGCAACCATTATCGGTCATTATATTTTCCATAGGAATCATGCCTTCAGTGGCTTGACTCTGAAACCAAGGGAATGCTTTAAGCTTCTCTTTACCCTCTTCTCGACCAAAAAAAGCAATAATACGATGAAACTCCTCAAAAGCTTGTCTGTTCATTTTAGAGGCTGCTGGGATTTGAGCATGAACCATAGGCAAACTACTCACCGCCTTAATTTTCTTAAACTCGTGATGACATTGCGCCAATACATCATCATGTCCATAGATCGCAAAGCAAGTTAAACGAGCATACATGTTTTCTTGTAACTTACCGATTTCACTTAAATTTGTTTCAGTAGAATCTCCTAATAATTGCTCAGATAGTCCTATCAGATAAGTCTCGTAGGCTTTATAAAAATTCGCATCAACTTTCCCTTTCTTTTCTCTTAATTCACACAAAGCCGAGTTAACTGCCATATAAATATTTGGCAAAATTTCTTGTGTAACAAAAAGAAGGGCATCACTTGAAAAATTAATAAATTGAACAATGGACCCAACCTGTTGATTGAGCATAGTATATTGTTTTTTTTGTTCACCATTTTGACTACATAAACGTTCTAATGCTGCCCACATTTTTTCACTAGAAAAACTCCCTGATACTTGTTCCCGCACCATCAATGTATTATCAACGGCTAATTCTTTTCCTGCCTTTTGTAAGGTTTTAACTTGAACACGCAACTCAGCTAAAGAAGGTTTTTTCTTGGCTTTGAACTTAGCGCGTTGTTGTGACCATTTTTGTTTAGGACTTTGCACTGGCTGATACATCAAATGAGCCTGAGCGTAGACATCAAACCCTGTTTGCAAATGTGTTTGAAAGGGTTCTAATAAACTCTTTAGACCGTGATGTTTCAATTTCGGTAACCCGAATTGTTGATTTACGGCTCGATAATTAAATGGTCCAAATCTAAAAATTTGTAAAGGGTACATCGTTAAACTCCTTTTGTTAGAATGTAATTGCATTAATCCTTTAAATTTGTGGCACTGGCGTCTCGGTTAAACTGCGAACCAATGCTGGTGAAGGTAAGGCATCCATAATCTCGTCCAATGGCACCATGTCACGATAGTTATCCTCATACCGAGCATGCCAACAGCATTCCAATAGATAATCCATTAATGGTTGCACCAATATCGCCGTTAACACGCCACCGCCATCACTAAGAGCAATATCCATAAAGGCTGGTTCGTTTTGCAGATATTTAATAATCAGTTGGTTTGCCAAAATGCCTGTAAGCGCACCGGCTGCCATGGGAAAGCCTTTGCGAAGAATGGTTCGAAGCCCACCACCTAAACAACCGTCTGGTGCACACCAAAATGAAAATCGATTCCACATATAATTTTTCCTCCTAATCTTTTAATTACTATCTTCCAATGGATTTGAATCATATTTCCCTTCAAATAAAGGATGATTCAGATATTGAATTTTTTGACAATGAATGGGTCGTGCACTTTGAATGAAAATCAATTGTTCATCTTTAGGCAGCTCTCGAATTTCATTCAAATGTAATAAATCTACGCCCGTTTCATGAATACTCTCCCCTGTTCCACTTGTAATAGTGTTACTATTTAATTGCCAAAAACGTTTAGATTTACCTTTGCTCATTGTTTGATTGCTTACTTGTATGGTTTGTTTCCCAGCCAAGCTTTGCACCCACTGCATGGTTGGCACATCATCAATGGTGAATATTTGTTTGATTGGTGCCCCTAAAAATAAATCTGGCTTTTGATAACTTTTAATTTGACTTAAGGATTGGAAAAATGTCCAAATCACAACGCCTCTGGCGCGTAAGATTTCAATGGCTTGCTCAACGTCTGCGCAGTAACCTAACTGTGCAACTTCTTCCAATAAAAATAATACTTTTTGTTTTGGCTTCTCTGTTCGTTTAGTCTGGACAAACAAAAACATCAACATTGTCATTATCATGCGTACCAAACGCGCGTACTCTTTGACCTGATCTTCAGGTAAAATGAGGTAAATATCCATATTCCCATCTAAAAAGTCGCGTAAATCAAAATTACTGCGGTTTAATACACGTTGTATATTGCGATCACTGAGCCAATCCAATTGCCGGTAGGTGGTTGATAAAATACTACCCTTCTCATCACCGCCGACACGTAATACTTGGTTGGCCGCAGAAGCTGCTCGCTCTGAATAGTCTTGCATATCAATGAATGTTTGTTTGAGTGCTTCCGGTGGATCACTTAGTAATTGATAGAGGGTCGGTAACGTACGAGGCAAATGATTTTGCGCTATTAAATAATCTAAGATACCGCGTATAAGTATTTTGGCATTTTCTTCAAAATGCTTGGCATACCCACCCTCTGTAATTAATAGGCTTGCTGCAAAGGCTGTTAAAATTCGATCGGAATCATTCACCCCATCCATCAACAAATCTAAAGGATTAAAACAATATTCTTCTAAAAGAGTAGCTGGTTTATGCGCAGCAAAATGAGGCTGTCTAGTCACACCAAATGGATCGATAGTAATGATTTTTCGTTTAAGTGATTGCGCACGGTGGCGTGCCGTTGTTGCCCATAATTCGCCTTTAACGTCAAAAACAAAAACAGGTCCTTCATAACTTAATAAAGCAGGAATACTGGCACAGCTGGTTTTACCACCACCCGGTGGTGCCAAGATTAATTTATTCTGTAACGGTAAATATAAATTCTTACCTTTAAAATCAGCCCCTACCCATAATCCATTTTGTTTCGAATAAACATTCAGATTTGCTAAATCTTGCTTATTTGCCCAAGCCGCACTCCCAAAATACGCATGCTTTGATTTTTTATTGACTTTAATTGTAAATAGGAATTGCCCTAAGATTGCAAGCGAAAAGGGTAATAATAAATACATAGGAAAGTTATAAACAACTTGTTGCAAAAATGCTGGTTCTTTTTGCGCCATAATGGCGAGCATCCCTACAACGATAAGCGTACTTCCAAAGCCAGCACGTGCAACGATAGTTTTTATTTCCTGTTGGTCTTTTACGATGAAAAAGCTCGTCAGAATACAAGTTGCAAACACAACGATGAGTTTAGGCTGGATACTCAGCCAACTAACTTTCAATGCAGTTAGATATGGATATGCGGTTGTACAAATAGCTAACACTAAATATAAAAATGGGATGATTGCCCTCACAGACCAAGATAGTCTCGCTTCGCTCATGAGCTCGCCTCCATGCGTTGCAAGCGCTCATTGAGCAGCCGTAACCGGCGTACATAGTCTTTTGTGCTACTTGGTATCAAAAGTTCATTAAGGGATTTGGCATGAGGGTTTTGTTTAAGTGCTTTCATTATCCGCCCTGCTCCGGCATGATAAGCAGCAAAACTTAACTCCCAATTGTTAAATTGGGCATCTAATTTTTGTAAATGTTTCAGTGCTACTTTTGTTGCGGGGATAAATTCAAACCGTTGATGTTTGGGGAGGCCATATTGCATTGCTGTATTTGGCATGAGCTGCCAAGCGCCTGCTGCACCTTTATTAGAGATAGCTTTATCCTGATAATGACTTTCGACGATGGGAACCAATGCAACACTTGCTGGTAAATGTAATTTTTCAGCCTCTCGCAAAACAAAATCAAGTTTCCCTGATTGCGCTGCGTTGGTGAGCACACGTTTAACGAGTCTGGAATTTGCCCAAGCATCCGAAATATTTCTCTCTCCTTTAATAGAAGGTGAAATGATTAATTCATTATTTTTTTGAGGTCCAGCACTATTTATCATACCGCCATCAAATGTGGGTGATTGAACGCTACCTAGCGGTGTTTGAATATTTAATGGAACATCATGAGCTTTTGACAATTCATCTGCTGCATTAACCGATGCATGATAAAGAAATGTTGCAAATATCAATGAGAGGATTCTTTTCATATTAATGCGCCTCCCAATCGTTTTCAGGAAATACTAAATCCTTAGTTACTAAAATATTAAATAGGTAACCAGGACTAATGGTAAGCGTGGGTTGCACACTTAAGTTCTTTTCAAGCAAACTATTTCCCGTATTTGCAATGGAGGTACCTAAGTTTTGTGCAAGGGTCTGACCAACAGTGGGCGCAGTAAAAAGCGTGTTGGATTGGGGCGGTTGTGCTAATTGTGCTCCGCTGCTTAATATGCTTGTGAGGAGTACACCCGTAACCAATTTTTGTAAGTGTTGATCAACTTGGTCGTGAAATCCGGCCTGGCCTTGCGCATCAACACCCGGCATGGCTTGTAAGTTAATCGTTTGCCCATTGGAAAATAACAAGCGATTCCAAACGATTAGTACCCGCTCCTGCCCATAGGCAATTTGTGCATCATAACGACCAATGATTTTAGTGCCGGCTGGTATTAAGACTTGATGTGCAGTTAATGAATTATAGACGGGGAAACGTACCTGAGCGATGAGTTCTCCTGGTAAATCTGAATTTACACCGGTTAACAAGACAGCAGGAATTAAGGTTCCGGCTTGGATAAGTGCGCTACTTAATGGTCGTTCAACTGATACATGTTGCATTTGGGATGTGGATGTACGCTGTAAAAATTTTTCTTTCGCTGATAAATCCTCCTTTTCTTTTGATTCAGAATTACTCACAGCTTCTAAACTATGTCGTACATCCACATTTAACTGGTTTTGACTAATGGGTGTATGTTGTGCTTGTTCCTCAAGTTCCACTTTTGACAGTGTTGGGTTTGTTTGTATTGCCTTTATTAGAGATTGATTTTCTGTCTCTCCTTGTCCTGACGCTACATTTGAATCTGTAGAAGCAATTGAAGTTGATGTTTCATTCATTAACGCGTTTTGCTCAGACAGATTGCTTCTTTGTGTGGCTGATTGCATTAATATTTTTTCATTCGGCTCTGCAAATACTTTAATTTCATTGTCATTCGTTTTTTCTTGTTTGACACTATGGCTTGAAAAAAGCATATTCCATAGAATTAATCCAATCACCGCAAGGCCAATTACGGTCGCAAGAATTAAAAATCCTTTTCGCAGTTGTACTGTTTGTGGAATCGGATTTGAAAGCATCATTTTGACTCTAGCCTACTCGTTGAATTGTGATTTGTTGTTTGGCTCGGTTCACTCCACTGATAAGCATTGCCTCATCAAAGATTCGGTCAACAATGTAATAAGGGGCTTGAACACGATAATTAACCAGTTGTAATTCTTTGCCTTGTTTGATAAACAAAGCTGGTTTTTCTTGAGACATTTCTCTAAATTGAATAAAAGTGTGCCTGCCATCATCAAAAACTTGTTGCGGCTTCCAGGAAGGTGTTTTATCGAAAAATGCGCTTTTAATTTGATAATTAAAATTAAGTTCACTTAAATTTAAACTCGGCAACTGTGCAATGGTATGGCTTTGTTGCGTTTGATATTGCAAAAATTGCGCTTTAACAGATTCTGGATACCAGAATCGTACATCACGAATATATTTGCCATTATTTGTGGCCACTAATTTTAATGTATAAAAACGTCTATCGGTCATAATGACCAAATCGGTTGCAATTTGATTCTCCGAAGGTTTAACCATCACATGTGCTTGTTTGTTATTTCCTTCCCCTGAATAGGCCAAAGAATAAGACCAGCGCATCGGGTCACCGCTTGAGACATTAGTGACTTGTTCTCCTGGCTCTAGTGAAATAACCGTTAACTCTAATGGATGGGTTGAAATAATAGGTTGTGCATTGACGCCATAAGCAAATTGAACAAAACCATCCGTGACTATATTTTTGGCTTGTCCTGTTTTTAAATAATGCTGATAAATGCTATCTAATGCGTCAGTTTTAGAAGCAAAAGATAAGGCAGTATAACTAGATAATGTCACCCATATTAATGGGATATAAAGGCATCTGGTTATTCGCATAATTATTCTCCTATTTAATTCTCAGGTAATGGTGACCAAGATAGATTGGTTATATATAAGCCAAAGGGATTCTCATTCACAAAATGAGGATTGATTTTCCCCTCGCGAATCGTTAGGGTTGCAAGCCATTTTTGTTGCTTTTTAAGCCCACCATTTGGATTACTTTCTTCTTCCCATGTTACTTGCCAACTGGACGCACTAATGGGGATGACGCTCAATAACCTAATATGTGTGGCTGATTGAACACCGAGTGTAAATGGGTTATTGGCTTGATAATATTGACGTAAAAAAGGTAACGTTGCTTCCGCTGAAAAGGCGTAGACTTTTTGTAACAGTGCTTCTTGTGCAGCTGTATCTGAAACAATACTGCGTGCATTTAATATATATTGGCTCACTAAATATTGTGTTAGTTTTTGGCTAGCATTTAAGTTTTCCGAAATAGGAATAAGACGCGTTGGTGTTCCCTGATAGGTTTCAACCACAACCGGCTGTATTTTACTCTGCAAAGAAATGATGACGAATCCTGCAACCAAGAGAAAACAAATAACTAGAACGACACTAAAGGCGACTTGCCAATGTAGTATTGTTTTTTGTAACTGAGCAAAGCGATTAAGCCAAACTTCTTTACCGCTGGCCGCTGCAAATACGGGGAGCATTTGGCGCTTCATCTAGCCTTACTCCTTTGCCCTGGATGCTTTCACATCCTGTGCTTTTGAATGCATCCGCTGGGATATTGAAGGGATATCTGCGTAATGGGCAGCAACACCGGTACCTCCCACACTTTTACTGGCAATATGATGTGCTCTATCTGATAAGCTACCGCCTATGGAGCTCCCTAAATCTTTTACGGTTCCCATCGCCATGTCTGCTACACCATTAGGAAAACGAGCGGCCGCATGGTGTGCCACACTACCAGCCAGAGCTAATCCTTTCCCTAACCCCGTACCGACAGCACTCATAATTGATTTACCCATCTGCGCGGTACGAAGTGCTGCGAATGCTATGGCAGCGCTACTGGTACCGTGGTGGTCTTGAATACAGCCTGAAACAATACGAGCGAGTTGATTGGGTAAGTTTCGCGCCACTAACCAAAAGAGAAGGGAGGTTGCAACAATCCACACATAAGGGTCGAGTGATTCCCAGGTTTGTGGTACTTGCGCACTTAACTCGGTAATACTAGAGCCGCCAGCCGCAATCACCAGATATAAACCTAATAATTTGACACAATTACCTAATATCGCATCCAATGTCTGTCTGGCAATTTGACTGGTTGCTTGCAGCGCTGCAAAACCTAAGAAAAGTGAGGCAATGGCAATGAGTGCAGTTGTCACAATTAAAGTAAGTGCTACCTCGAGTGCTATCGTAATAAAGGAAAATAAAATAACCAAATAGGCAACGAAGGCTACAAAAGCACTTATAAAGTGTTGTAATAGGCCAGCACTTTGCGCAGGCTCAAGCACTTTATTGGCAATCGCAATGCCTTGTTCAATAATCCCTGATGGATGTAAAGGAATTTTAGAAAGCCCCTGCCCCATTTTTTGACTGCTTTCAACAATACTAAATAACCACTCTGGGTGTAACATGATTGAATAAAACAAAAGCATAATAAAAAATAGTTTTATAAAATCAGACAATGCTTGTGCAATGGATTCCTTATCAAACGCATACCATAAAAAGAGCCATAGGAGATTTAGGGTCAACAAACCCATAAAGAGTATTTGTCCCCAATGCAAAAATTGGCTCATAAAACCACGAAAAGTGGTTAAATACATTTGTGTAGTTTGCGTTAACACATCCATGTAAGTGAATTTCCTCTCAGTACAATATAAACTCTTTCAGCGGTTTCTTTTTGCGTTCTTCTATACGTTTATCAGAAATTTCCTTGCCATTAATCCAGAAAACTGCATCATTCACCGCAGCACAATTCGGTTTTTCTTTATGTTCATGACAATATGTCTTTGCTTCTAAATAAAGGGGTTTATTTTTTTCATATTGCACATGCCAGAAGGCTGGTGTCATATCATCGAATAGCTGGTTACTTTCTAGTTTTTGCATTGGCGTTAATTCACAACCCGTCAGCAAAAAAATCAATATCATTAAAGTTTGGTATTTTCTCATCATCCTCTCCCCTATGCTGTTGGTACTTCTAAATGTGTAAATGCTGCAAACGGTTTTGGTTTTGTTTGTCCGGCTTGAATGGTTTTTGTTATTTTTGCATCAATTGCTGCTTCTTTTTGTAATTGCTGTGAATAGTAAACCGATTGCGCTTGCGTTTGTGTCAAAATGGCTTGCCGCAAAAGTTGTAATTGTGTAATTTGTGCCGAGGTAATTTGTGATGCTGCTTGAACCGCTTGTGTGGGACCGACAGCATTTTGTACCTGCGCTTGTGCTGCTTTTAAATTTTGTTCCTCAACTAGCATATTTTGATTTTGTTGTTGGGACGCTAGCATGACACCTTGCAGCGTATTCAAACTGGTTTTGACATTGTCTTGATATTGTTTGGAATAATCTTTTGGCGTTTCATATCCAGGAAAATGGTCCTTGAAATCCTGATTCAGCTTTGTAGAGGTATAAGCAAGGCCACCGGATTGCTCCAGTGTACCTTGTAGTTGCTGTAAGATAGGTTTAGCATCGCTCCATTTATATTGAGAGCCATTGAGTTGTTTCAGTGCATCCAGCTGTTGTTTCAGCAATCGTAGTTGCTGCTCGGATTGCAAGAGTTGCTTTGATACTTGAAGATAAACATTTGGATCAAAAACTGTCATCGCCAGTGCTTGTGTATTCACCAATAAAAATAAAGAGATTAGAATTATGCGTCGCATAAAACATGCTCCTCTCCACGCATAGGGAATTGCAATTGTTGTTCTTCTACCCAAAGTGGTAACCAATCTTTGGGATTATTTTCGATATGGGTTTGTAAGCGTTTACTATTTGCTTTCGATAGACCTAAAAATGTCCGCGCTAGTGGTGTGTGTTCTAACCCAAGCTCTATTAATCGCTGCCCCTGTGGTGTAACGACATAATAATGTCGTTTGGGCTGAGCTATCTGACTAATCAGATCAATTTGCCGCTCGGTTAAACCAAGATTTTGATAAAGAATCTTAAGTTCACTATCTATGGAAGGGTTAGGTAAGTAATTTTTAGTAGGACAGGATTCTAAAAGTGTAGCCGTAAGTGGGGTTAAACTTTTTGTAGTTGGATCATACAAATCAGCTAAGGATTGGGTTGCAAAAATTACCCTGGCGTTTTTCTTCCGTAGTGTTTTGAGCCAATCGCGTAATTTTTGGGCAAAATAATCATGTTGTAAATAGAGCCACGCTTCTTCAAGAATAATGAGTGTTGGCGCACTTCCATTTTGGCTTTCGAGCTTATTTTCAATGAAATTAAATAGAAAATGTAATACGGGCAAATAAACAATTGGCTTTTGATTCAAAATCTCACCCATCTCAAATGTATGCAGATAGCCGTCTTGTAATCGATTCTCCGTTGCATCCAATAAATGATTCTGACCCGATTGCGTATAATACCTTAACGCTTGCCGAATCGTTTGGTCTTGAATGAGTCCTGTGAATATGGATAAATTTCGATGCTCTGGATTTGATGTCGATAATAATTGTAAGGCTTCATGAATTAATTGTCGGTTATTGGCTGTAACCACCACTCCTTGTAATTCCAATAACAACTCTATCCACTGACCTGCTCGACTCAGTTTATTGTCGGTATCAAGCTCCGCCAATGGACAAAAGGCCAGGGTTTGAGAATTACCAATATCATAATGTTGGCCACCCAATGCCAATGTGAAGGCAAGATGTGATTTGTCTTTATCAAATACAAAAATTTGTGCGTTTTGATAACGCAAAAATTGTGCAATCAATAAATCTAGCCAAGTTGATTTTCCTGCACCTGTAGGACCTAAAATCAACTGATGTCCCACATCATCAACATCTAAATGAAAACGAAACGGTGTAAGGCCAGTCGTTGCTGCATAAAAAACGGGTGGTGAACCATGGGGTAATAAGGATGCATTACTAGAAGTCGGGCTCCCCACCCAAACTGAATTTAGTGGAATAACATGTGCTAAATTTAAACCACTAATAATTTGTCTACGTATGTTATAAAATCCATGTCCAGGAATACTACCAAGCCAAGCTTCGAGGGCATTGATGTCTTCTCTTTTACACGCAAAGCCGGCACGTTCAATCCATTGCCGAAAAACACCATATGATTCCTCTAATTTACTTACATCTTCATCTAATAAAACGATTGTACTAGACCAATAACCAAAGCGAGTAAGTTGTGAAGCATTCATCGTTCCTGCTGCATCTGCTTGCTCAGCGAGCAGTGCTGCTGCTTGATTCAAATGATTAGACGGCTGATCAAGAAATGCTTCTTTGATCATTCCCTTTATCCCTTTGACTTGATTATGCCAATGACGTGAATATCGCTTAATTTCACGGTATGCTGTTTCTTCACTTAAAACAATAAACCGGTTGCTCCATCGATATGGACAAGAATACGTTGTTAAATGGTCTAATAATCCTGGAACAGTCTCATGATATAGATAGCCTAATAACGAAATCGCATATAGGTGATTCAAGCCAACTTTAGGTACATAACCTCCTAATACTTCATGCCTTGCAAGCAAAATATCAATCGAGCAGTCGCCATCCGGCAGTGTAATCGGTAACAATTGACCACTAATACAGGTATTCAAAAAAGTAAGTATATCTACTGAATTTAATTGCTTTAATTCAAAATGGGTATTCAATAAATCGATACAACGTGTTACCGTGGTTTTAAAATACTCTATATATTGCTTGATATTTTTTTCTTCTTGTTCTGGTAATCCACTAACAAACCATTGTTGCTTTAATCGAACGACCGGTAATGGAAATTTCCATACAAAAGTTAAAAATTGTATATTTTCAAAATGACTACCTTCTTTTTCATAATGTACCCGTCGTTCATCATCAATAAGTCTTGCAACTGGACAAGGAAAATAAGCAGTAGTGGGGTAATCAATACTGGGTATTCGAATGTTATCAATATGCAGCATCCAGCCGTCCGTTAGAAAATTTAACATTCGATTAAATATCGTGGTACGTTGGTCGAGTTCGTTTGTGGTCCCAAAGCTTAGATCTTTTCCCTGAAATTGAATAGTTGTGAGCAAAGCGCCATCCTTATTGAGTACTATCCCATCCTCAACTAAATAGGCAAATTGCAATAAATCTGAAAACCCAGGTTGATGATTGGCAGAATTCAATTTCATTAAACCAATCCCCTCTTACCTTGGTAAATAGGTACACTGACGCGAAGTATGGGTATTGAAGCCAGGGCGCCAGGCAAAGCATGGTAATAATGATGAAAACGTATATGCCGCCGATATAGTTCAATCAGTTGTTTATCAATGCGGCTTAGGATTAATCCGAATGCATAACCAACAAGTAATAAACACCCAGCAATAATATCCATCAACCAATTGAAACTTGCCGAAAATGCAATTGGCACCGTTAGACCGACAAGAATTAATAATAACTGTCTGTCGACGCCGAGTAATAACATCGGTCGGTTTAATGCTTCAAAATATTGTACTGGTGTGCCTATCATGACTAATCCCTAAAATGATCCGGCACTTGGAAATAACATCGTAATTGCCGTTGGGCCACCTAGTGCGAGTGAGGCCCAAAATAAAATATTTAAAATACGTTTCATTCCTTCTCCCCAATCACCAAAAGCAAGCATCAAACAAGTGGCTATCCATAAGATAATGAGTGCAACAAAAACCCATGACATAAAATGTTGCTTAAAATTATCAATGGTGCTGTTAAATGGTAAGCTGCCACCGAATGCATAAGCTTCCCCAACACACAGAAAACATAAGAGCCCAGCACAAATAAAAACGTTACGCCAGTTGCTCCAACTTGAACCTTCCATCCTGAAATCCTTTTACTGCTATTATTTCTTGAACATATCCTGATTTGTTCTGTTCTCTTTTAACAAAAACGACTGCATTAATCGTATGGGTAACTAAGGAGATGGGTGGCTCGGACAAACCAGATTCCATGGCACAATCTAATACCCGTTGAATGGCACTAGGTGCATCGTTGGCATGAATGGTGGCCAATCCGCCTGGACAACCTGTATTCCATGCTTTCATTAAATCAAGCGCTTCCGCACCCCGTACCTCACCTACCAAAATACGGTCTGGTCGAATGCGCATAGCAGCACTGACTAGTGCACACATATTCATCTGCTTGTTGGTCAATAAAGGCACCGTGTTTTCCGCCTGACAAAAAAGTTCGGGCGTGTCTTCTAAAATGATGAATCGTTGCTTGCTATTGCGGGCAATACTTTCTTGCAGCAGTGCACTGGTTATGGTTGTTTTCCCTGAACCAGGGCCACCGCAAACCAAGATATTTTGGCGTTCTTCAATTAATTGCTGTAATACGAAATATTGATCTTTACTGAGTTGATTACTGCTCAAATAATCCATCAAAGTTAAAACTGAGTTAGTGCGTTTACGAATAGAAAAACACGGTGCAGAAACGAGTGGTGGAATTTGTGCTGTAAAGCGCTCTCCTTTCATGCAACGATGCAACGGAAATTTGGTTTCCAGGTGAGGATGTACTTCTGAAATGACTTGCCCATTAATTCCTGCAACGGTACGAATGATGAGCTGTACACGTTGCGAAGGGATTTCGCCAATTTGACTCTGGCCAAGTTCTTTTTGATCAATCCATAATGAGCCATTCGGATTGGCCATAATTTCAGTGGTTGCTTCATCCTGAAGAAAATGCCGAATATCATCACCTATATCACAATGCAGCTTTTCATAAAGCCGCTGCTGACTAATACCTATCCTAAGTTGCTGCATAAACCTAATTCCATTTAGTTCTATGTGATTAAGTAAAGATGACTAAGCTCATATTAACAAATTTGTACGATTAGTCAACAACATTGTTAGCTAATGTAACAATAATGTTAGTTAATCGTTGTTTTTATAAGCTTTATTTCCATAAAATTAACATTTGTGCTATTTTGTTTCTCAGAGGTTTAGCTACCGGAGCTTATAGTGAATATAAAAGTTCTTAAAATCAGTCCAGACGAATCACAAAAGCTATCGGAAAATCTGCTTTCTTTACTTAAAAAGCATAAGATGACGGATAATGAACTTGCGCAGTCGCTAAGACTTCCCGTGCTAACCATACGCAGATTAATTTCTGAAGAAACAACGGATCCTAGAATCTCCACCCTAAAACTTATAGCAAAACACTTCAACGTGACAGTTGACGACTTAATCGAAAGCAACAACAAGGCACATATGGGAATGATAGATAAAAATAAACCCCAATTTGTACCAAAATTAGATTGGGAAACAGCAGAAAAAATAAATACCTCACTTCAAGATATTGATTTAAGTAATTGGCCAGAATGGCAACCTATTGCATTGGGTAAACAAGAACTTATCAATGAAAACACTTTCGCCATTGAAAGCCGCCCTTCAATGTATCCACGGTTTCCTATAGGCACTATTTTTATTATTACACCAAATATCGCTCCCACTGATGGGGATATTGTCCTTGTACGAATAAACAAAAATAATGAACTCACGATTCGAGAACTCGTTATCGATCCGCCACAGTGGCATTTACACCCAGTAGTTCCAGGTTCAAGTGTCATTCAATTCCGAAAAGAAGATTATAAAATTATTGGAGTTGTTGTACTACAAATGTTATATAATAGAAAAATTTCCTAGCTATAACTATTTATTGTTACACGGAGGTATCTCATATATGGGATTACTTACTGCAGTAATATTAAACTTTCTTCAACCCAAATATCCGAATACCTTTGTCGATAAAAAATATAATTATATCTATTACAAAATAGTAGATTCAACGCCAAACGATGATAAATATATACTTCAATGTATCAATACCAACGCAATTTTTCATATAAAAATAGAAGAACTTGTTTTAGATCTAGATATATTGCATTTTCTTCATCCCATACAAGCTTGCTACGTTGGTATAGAATATGCCAAAGTATTCAAAAATAGAACCCCATCAATGGGTTTAGCGAATTTACCTGAAAATAAACATGAAAAATACGTAACAAATCGGTACGGACGTTACACTATTTGTTATCAAGACCGTAAAGGTAACATTTGCTTTGCTGATAAAAAGACTAAAGAAGAATTTTGGATGGACCCCAGAGACATCGCACTTTCAAAAGAAACCATTCAAGAATTTGACGCAGCACAGACGTTTTATATTGGTTTACTTACAGGCTTAAAATTAGAAAATCCTACAACAAGCGCCAAAATTTCAAATGAAGCGAAACCTTCACACCTTAGAGTAATAAAATAAAATGGACTTAAAGCATATGAATACAAAATACTCAGAAACTGATCTAGCAGGTTACAAATTTCTTGCTCTAATAACCATGTTGTATATGAGCATAATGTTATGTAATGCAATATTAACGAACCGATACATTGGCACGAATGATTATTTCGTCCTAGGAGGATCATTCACTTCGCCGTTTTTCTTTATCTTAGGCGATATCATCGCTGAAATTTATGGCTACAAAATCGCAAAAAACATTATATGGTATGGTTTCGCATCACTAACCTTATTTGTTATCATTTGCCAAATTGTTATGGCGGCGCCCTACCCTACATTTTTTAGTGCCAATGAAGCCTATACCTATGTTTTAGGCCAGTCTCTTGTACGCATTGACATCAGCTCCTTCGCTGCTTACATTTTAGCAAATCTAATCAATGCACGTATAATCTCAAAATGGAAGATCTTGCTAAAAGGACGATATTTTTGGTTAAGATCTCTTGGTGCATCAACTTTTTCCGAGGCACTCTATTCATTTATCGCTATCGTAATGATGGAGCTATATTCAATACCTCTAGAAAATATGTTTAAAGTGATTTGCTTGAGTTTTCTAATTAAAATTTCATACTCTATTATCTTCGCAGCTCCAGCAACGCTTTTAGTTAATTACATTAAAAAATCAACCTCCATAGATGTATATGATTTTTCAATGCAATATACCCCTTTTAAATATCTTAAACTAAATCGAGGAAACCAATATGATTAAAATAATCGTTTCGGGTGGACAAACGGGCTCTGATCGTGCTGCATTAGACGTTGCAATTGAGCTGAATATTCCTCATGGTGGCTGGTGCCCCAAGGGACGATTAGCCGAGCTAGGTCAGGCTATTCCCCTAAAATATCAGTTGAAAGAGACTACAACGAGTGAATATAGTGAAAGAACAAAACTTAATATTAGAGATTCGGATGGCACATTAATTTTTGTACCTTCTTTACCGCTCAAGGTTACTGACGGCACCGTCCTTACTATTCAAGAAGTACAAGAGAAAAAAAAGCCTTATCTACTAATAGATTTGTCTCAAAATTTAGATATAGATATGGTTATAAAGTGGATAAAGCAAAATAAGATTGAAATTCTTAATGTAGCAGGCCCACGAGAATCGCAAAGCCCAGGGGTTTATCACTTAAGCTTTAAACTACTTAAGAATATCTTAGTTAATCTTTTATTGAAGGAACAAGAAAATACTTCAGCATCCATTCCAACACAAGTATCAACAGTTCCCAAACCACGGCTTTAACAAAGATAATTAGATAACTTAGTAATTTACAAAGCTTGTTATTTTGTTGTTTTTACTGTTTTTTGTTTCACTTTAAGCTCAGCATATAATCCTATATAAAATGCATCAGCAGCATCAAAATTGTAAATAAACTTTTCTGTTTGCGTAATTTTAACTGGATCCATAAGAAATGCTTCACCAGTAGACTGATTAAAGAAACAAATATTACCCTGTCTATCTCGATACCAAAGTTTATAATTTGCTAGTACTTTTTCTGGCTTAGGAGATTTGTGCCGTAAGTATTCCTGCGTTAGCTCGGGTTCTTTATTTGTGTTGATAAATTGTGCATAGGCTTTACCAATCAGACACGCATCCAGTGGATGTAAGATTCTCAGAACCTCGAGGTTAGAAGGAAGGCGTAATATCCTAGCAAATATACCGATTTTAAGGCATTTTAATAAATACTTATCCGTATTGGGTTTTATGTTAATCAATTTTTGAACAATGCTTCCTTTTACGGAGGCATTGTGCTTCGTATTGTTCGTGGTCAAGGGAAATTCACCGTTGTTAAATTTAGTTATAAGAGAGAGACAAAATGAGTCCAGCTAAAGATTCATCTTGAATCTTTAGCAAAACCCTTATGTTGTTCTCATTTAGACAAGTATGTGAGCTTCCCTATTCAATCCCGCAAGACAAAAATCCGCAATCGTCTTAACCTGTCGATGTGTATAATACGTGGTAATATTAGCCTTGCATATTGCTAACTATCTGATTTTATTGTGAGATTTTTGCCATAGGTGTCTTGAATGCCCAACCTCTGCCCTTAGTTCCTATAGATAAAGACCAAAGATAAGGGTTGAACCACATAGAAAACCCAACATTCCACCCACTAATGATAATCTATAATTTAAACGCCATCTGGCCATCATCTGAATGACTTTCTTCCGATGCATATCAAGCCGCCCTTCTTCTTTGCTTGTGTTCTTAACTCGTCCTATCCTATGGCTATCTTCGTGGCTCTTATTCAAAATAAAGTGTTCATAATTACTATCATTAATCTTAACGAGTGCTAATAATGAAAATAAAGCGAGCAGCATGCCTATCATAAAAGATACGCTACAATATGCGAGCAAGGTTGACTGAGTGGTTTGCTTAACAAAGATTTGCGCCTGCCGTAATACAGTTATATATCCAGCGCCATTAATAATTAGAAATAAAGTAGAGATATTAAACCCATTAGCATAAAGGCTTTCAAGTCGTCCCAGATTAAGTTGATTATTCATGTCATTACCAAATAATAGTTATAGGTATTCATTAATGCTTCAAGCGCATGGGCATATTTTACTTTGCCATTGCAGATGATGTATAGAATCGCTCAGGAGCCGCTAAAGATCAATCCATTAATCTTTAGCGAACTAAGCCTTATAATTATTCTCTTTGTCGACAATGCTCATGGAGCCTCCCTGTTCGGCAATTCACAAGGTATTAAATTGCCGATTCCTCCTTTACCTTGCCATGGGCATCATAAACTTTAAGTTTTTATCAAAATAGCCCTAATATGCTGATTATATTGTAAGAAATATGCTATAACATTCAAAACAAGTTTTCATCATATCCTTTGTTTTTATATCCCCTACGTACTGCATAGGAATTTGACTTATGCTCAATCTAGATATCGTTGAGTAAGAAATATTATGCATTATAAATTCCTTGCCATCTCTATGATGCATTTTATCGCTTGCAACATTATCCAATTTCCAGATACTTCCAGATATTTCCGGATACTTTTTAACTGGTAACTGAAGAATGGTCCTCATTTTAAATTATTTTAGTAACCCTTTGGCCCTTGAAGAGGTGCCTGCCCGGCTTTTTCTTCTGTACTTTTTGTTAATTGAGGGGATGGTATTTGGGATCCTTTATTTTCCTGAGCACTGCCTTGAAGACCAAGTAAAACTTTGGTCGTCGCTAGTTCATTTGGAGGAACAACAGCATTTTCCACGGGTAAAGATGATGCGGCTTCTCTTGGAAAAGCTACACCCCGATGCAATTGTGCATCCGGCATTCCCAAACTATTAACAATTGTACTGTGGGAAGATGGCGAAAAAGAACCCGAGCTACTCGGCAATGCAGCAGGTAACGATGCAATTTTATCAGGATATCTAGCCGGTTTAGGTGATATGGGTGGACTTATATCGGCTTCATCTTCATAATATTTTTCTACGGTGTCTTCTACTAATCCGAAAATATCACTTTTGGTAACTGTAAAACTACCCAAATCAATTTTAACTTCTTCACAACATTCAATTTCATTTGGGAAATCGTAACTTTCTTCAGCCGTAACTGAAAATTCTGATGATACCGATAAGAAAATATGTCTAGCTAATAATTGAGAAGGAAAAAAACAACCCTTCGGATACTTACTTAATAGTTGTTTTTTCAATTGAGAAAAATCCTCGCATCTTTCAAGCTGTGGTAATATTAAACTGTCAAACAGCATTCCTAGTGGCCGAAGCAACCTTTCCATAGACTCATTTTTATCATATTTTTTTGCATAAAATAAAGAATTAACATTATCGCAAATAGATAATGCCAGATTATTTGTTTTAGCATCTGTGGTCGTTGGTTTTCTTATAATTTGTTCAAAATTAGCTAGTCCCAAACTAACTAGCTTTAAGCAACAAAGATTCCCCATTAAGAATGGATATTCAGGTACAAAATCACCTTCTTCATCTATTCCACGAACTTTTCTTCTAATTACTTCATAAAAACAATATAGAAAGGCTATTCTCGTCATTTGCTGGCAAAAAACCCTTATCTCTACGGCATTCTTACCGGCACTGAATCTAGGATTAATGCTTTCTAAATCTTTATCACTAAATTCCCTAGCTCTACACATGAATTCCAGAAAGTAATTGGCTAAAGCCTTTTCTCTTTCTTTATATAGTTCATCACACACAGGTGGAAATCCATAAAATAAAAACGCTTGCAAAAAAGCATAAATTGTTTCATAGCTTACAGATTTCGTTTCAGGGTAAAAGATATCGATCTCGCCATTCATGTGGTGATAAGGAATTGAATTTACGACGACTGATACCTCAGTATCTCCTATGCGGAAAAGTACTTTTTTAAAATCCGGTAGCTTTCCTTCATCTTTAACATTTTGTTCAAAATCTGCACAATATTTTCTAACAAATTCTTTAACACTCATTTCTGTAATATTTGAGTGGTCCTCACTTCTAAATAATGCATCATCATCATCTCCATCCGGTTCCTTATGGGAAAAGGTATGTTCGGCTTTTACTAATGTACGAGAGGCATACTCAAAGAAATTTCTTATCAACGATTCTCTGTTTAGAAAAAAATAAATCGAAAACCTACGCTTTGAAGCATCTGTTAAGGTTAATTTAAAAGGTTTCTTGTCATCTCTCGATTCTAAACTTTTATCCATATGCCATTCTCCTTTTGCCAAAAAAGCTAAATATTTTCAACTCATACACTAAAAATTTCCAGATACTTCCGGATATTTCCCGATTATTTTTATTTCTTTAGCACCCATAAGGTACTTCGTGCTGAACCTTTGATATCAATTAAACCACATTTTTTAAGGTAATTTAAATCATTACGAATCATTCGTTCTGACGGTGGATTGTCTAATTTGTCTATCAACAGTTTAGGACTTACCCCGCCTAATTTTTTGATAATTTTCAATATTTCTTCTTGTCTTATGCTTAATGGTTGTTTGAGTGGTAAACTAGTAATAGCTATCAGCTCTCGAAACTTAAATATGATTTCAACCCCTCCAGAATACTCTTCATAAACCGGTTCTGGTACTCCCTCTTCATGACAGAGATCATATATCTTATTGATTCCTGTACCCCAACCGTCGAAGTATTTGCGATCATAAAATACTTTAGCAATAACTTTATTACGCGGCTCTGATTTATGCTTTTTCTTTAAATTATCAATTTTTAGGGATGGTGGCAATTTTCCATTGTTCCAAATTTCCATCCGATCATCAAATATTGCCACTGTTATGGCCGTAGCACGGTTAGAATAATCACGATGACAAATTGCATTGACTAATGCTTCACGTACTGCCAATACAGGTAATGCGGGTCGGTCAAGACGTTCAAAACGTTCAGGTTCAAAAAAACTAGCGATTGGAAGATGCCGTGTTATAAAACTATTTGCTTCTTCAAACATACGAAATGCATTGCCAAAGAATTCTTTGTTATCAATAAAATCCCCTAGCCTATTTGTACCCCTATATCGACCAAGTTTTATATGACATTGTGTATAACGGGGCAGCACCTTCTTAGCAAATAAGATTGCGGCAGCATTATTAATTTTGCCCTCTGTAAGCAGCGCCCAACCTTGTAAAATATTTTCAAGAGATTCATCCGCTACCACAGCAGGAACACGTCCCACTGAAATACCTTGTTTAACTGCAAGGCGAATTTCATTATGATCAAGATCATCAATCGTATATCCAGAGGCTATCCATTCTTCCCAAGAATGTTTTAGTTGTCCACGTTCAACTAATAATTGCTCATAACGATGTTGAGACATTTTACTTGTTGTCGATTCAGTCCGATGAAAAGGCCGACCATCGTAAACATAGGGCGCATGTTGCCCAGTAACAGCTTTTATGACTATAACAAATTTATTGCCATCAATGGATACATAATCAACCTCAACAGATGCTGTTGGTTCTATTTTGCTAATTTCATTAGCAATCTCTTGTCTTGTATTGTCTGTAACATGTTGGCCTATTATTTGGCCGTTATTTTTTACACCGATTAAAATAACACCACCGTGATTATTTAAAAAAGCACAAAGCGTTTCACAAGCAGATTTTAATTTCGCCGTTGATTCTTTAAATTCAAGTATTTTTGATTCATTTTGCGCAATGATTAATTTAAGCTCATCTAAGGTCATAATTACTTGTCTCTATTCTCTATAACCACGCTTATCTAAGCATAACAGATAAACGTGGTCGAATAAATTTAACTCTTCAATACTTTTAACTTATGTTTAAAAAATCAATTCGCTCTTTCTTCTAGCGCCTGTTATTAAATCGCTTAGGGTGGATAAGTAATCCTGAATGATGTGTGCTGGCAGAGTCGCGAAATCTAGCACTGTGGCCACATAAAGCAAGGCTTCTGCTTGCATGAGTTGTTCACATAATTCACTATGTAATTGAATAACAGTCTTTAATTTTATTTCATAATCATTTATATTTAAATGAGCCATATTGACCTCCAAAACAGGTTAATTTGGTTAGTGCCGCATACTCGAATTGTTTACCTCTTGTATGCGGTACGCTCTTTTGTGATATACATCACTTCTCTTGAAAACACGATATTTAATCCAATGATATCATTTACTCTGTCCTATCCCCTCCCCTCCTCTTCCCTTTGAGAAAATGTTTCAATTAATTGCTGGCGCTGAGTTAGCCATATATGGGTCTCAAAATAGCTACGAAGCGCTGCATTTTTGAGTGTCTCAGATTTTATCTTGCGCATATGCTCTGGAATGAGCTGTTCTTTTTCGTCTGCTGTCAGCCCATTAACCCAATCATTAAAGGCAAGCTGTATACTTTCATTTTCAACAGCCTCACATCTTTGTTGCACTTCTCTTTGGCGTTCCGTATACGCTCTCAAAGCTCGAATTTGTGCGGGTTCATAGTTACTCGGTGGCGCATAAGGTACCCCGTTACGTAAAACACCCATGAAATAATTCAACGGATCTTTTTTCAATGTTTCTTGTCGATTGTTTTCCTTCAAATCGAAAGCAAAGGCGTCAATCGATAACGCAATCTCTTCAGGGGTAAATTTTTTTAAACTGACAATTTGTCTCAGGTGGCTAATCGAAAATCCGATTTCTAGCAACGGCTCAAAATTCACCGATTGCCATTCATCCGAAAATGAATTTTCATGCTGTTCTAAATCTAGATGGACCTTAGGATCTGTAGTAGTAGTTTTATATATATTATTAATACTACTACTACTAACAACGTTTGTCCTAGATTCTGACCTAGATTCCGTCCTAACTTTGTCTGAGGTTTGTCCTACATTACTCATTATTTGGTTTCTTGTCTCAAATAGCATTATATCCTGATAAATCGTTTCTGAAAGTTCATACCGCGTCCATCCTGAACGCCCTATTTTGTATTCCACACGGATAATAATTTTCTTCTTCTCAAGGCGTTGAATCGTTTTTTGTGCTGATAATTTTGTGGTATCACAATTATCGGCTATGTCTTGAATTAATATTGGTGGCGTTATTTTATCGCGTGAAAATTTACAAATCTCATAAATGTATAGAGTAATTTTTCGCTGCAAACCAACAAGTGAAGAAAAGGAAGTTAGACTAACTATTTTGTCCGAGATTTGTCTTACATTTGTCCTATGTATAGTCCTAAGTTTGGTCTTAGGTTTTTCTAAAACTGGTTCTAAGTTTGTCCTAGGTTTGTCAGATATTCGTTCTATATTTGTATTAACATTGTCCGAGATTTTGTCCTGTATTTGTCTTAGGTTTTGGCTAGTATTTATTGCTTCAGCTGGCTCATCAAATACCCTTATGTGGGAAGTATTAGCTATAGGTAATCTGAGAGCAGCCAGATTTTTTTTACTCCGACTAAAATAGTCTTCCATAACTTTGTCATTAAGCGCCACAGCTTATTCCTTCTTCCTGTGTTACTCGTTCCCATAGCTCAGTAATGAGTTCATAGTAATCATTTGCTAATGGTGCAGTTGGATCATGCTCGATAATGCTTTGATAAAGTAAAAATGCTTCCTGCCCTTTTGCACCACGTCGAATAGGATTTGAAATGATTTGTTCTGCATATTGAGACAAATATCTTCCATAAATTTGTCGGCTCAACTTCGTTTTCTCAAGCAAGGTGGGAATTAAAAAGAAATGCTTCCAATCCAATTGCATCGCTTGTTGAAAATCAATAAGTGTGGCTAGATTTGTTTGTAATGCTTGATAGGTACCAATATCACAGCCTATGGGTGAGAGCACAATATTTGCCGCTGTAAGCGCACTTTCAATTAGTTGGTTCCAACTGGGACCATTATCGAAAATAATAACATCGTAGTCAGATAAGTGTGGAATCAATTTATCTAATAAAAGATATTCTCGTCTCGGCTCTAATCGCAATTTTTTTTCAAGTAGATTTAAGTCGGGAGTTTCTGGGATAATATCGAGCGTAGGTAAACTGGTCTTTTGAATAACTTGATTCAAATCTTTTTGGTCATAAAGAAAATGATAAAGCCCTGCATATTGCTCAGCTTGTGAATCTTCGAGTGATTGTAGGTCTTTTGGTGGCAATGTAATATCTGTAATGGAACATTGTATATCTAAACCCACAATGAGTGTACGTATCCCATTAAGAGCAAATATTCGGGCAAGTGTATACGCCAAAGTTGTTTTTAAAACACCACCTTTAGCGGTATATACGCAAAAAATATTTTGATAAGTCGGTTTCTTTATAAAACCAAAATGCTTGCCAATAATGGGTAGATCTTCAATTTGCCATTCTCGAACAGGAACTTTCCCGCGCAATGTACGTTTTGCTTTAGGGATATCACCACGTTCTTCTGCATTATGTATGGTTCGTATGCTTCTGATTTTACTGTCTATACGAAATAATTTGCGGATATCTACGCTAGTCCATCTTTGCTTCGCCATTATACTTAATCCTTACGCCCAAGGTAGATTGCATGTTTTAACATGCTTTTTTAGTTAAAACATGCAATCTATGATAGGTGAATGTTTTTACTTATGCAAGAAATTTAAATATTAGATACTTAATATAATGAAATACGAAGGTTGTTTTTAGGTGCGAAAACTGAATCTAATAGGCTCCCATAAATCTACATGTTTAATAATAAAGCATTACACATGCTATCACCAAAATTAGAATTATATGTATATTATCCTTTAATATCAAGTAATTACAAAAATTCTCCCCCGGGGAGAATTTCTTATTAATAACACCAAAACTAGCTATTGCTTGTTAAATTCTAACAGAAAATTGATATGTTTAGTAAATATGAATATAGAATAATTATTAACATTATAAATTCAAATTATATATAAAAAGACTGCCATCCTAGATGGAAATAATTAATATTAATTAAGCGATAATAGTGGGACGTATGAACGCATAAAAACTAATTATCACATTGCACCTTGATTAAGTATATTCGCATAAAGACGTAAAAAATTAATTTGAAATCGGATATTATCTTGCTCTCAATCGTCCACTTTTTTTCCATGTAATATAGTACTAGCTGATCATTGATATATTTTGAACCAACGACAAGATCAACATTGCCTAATATTGATATCCACAAACTATATATTAATCGTTATCCAGTAAAAATGCCTAAGTGGGAAATATTCTTTAAGTATTGTATAAACTTATTCACGGCTAATTTAGGACGATAAGAGATAAAAAATCATTATTATCGAAAGATACATTGATCAGATGAGTATCAATTATGTTATATTAATAATTGAATAAAAATATCACACGTAGAGGTAGCTACTTAATCCAGTTGCACTGTTTTCTATACGATATGCGTGAGGTAAACATTTAAATCTGTTATTGCATATGCATCAAGGATATTATTCTATATTGCTATACCTGCAAAATTTCTGTTAGCCAAAAATTTGCAAGACTTTATGAATCCTGAATATGATTTCTAGTGCTGCCATTATTAATTTCATGCATACGTTTATTAACAAGATACACATGCAAAATTTAAAGAATAATTGATATTCTGCTAAACTGCATAAATAAATCAAGGCGGTAATTAATCTAACTATTTTCGATGGTAAAAATTTTATTGAAAGTTGAAATTAGTTTTATATGTTTATATGATAATGATTATTTATTAGATAGCCGCATTCATTATATATTTTGCATTTTATTCATTTTAACATTTTTCTCATAAAGCTACATATTTACCATAAATCTACATGTTATGTTACCCATAATCCTACATAATATAGATAAATTACATCTAACTTCCCATAATCCTACATACTAATACCCATATTACTACATATCATTTTTTGTATTTTACATTAATTATCATGTATTTATGTAATTAATTCTCCTAGGAATTAATAAATATGAAAATATAAATATATTTTTCTAATAAACAAAAGTACATTATACCGCTTGCAAAATTCGATTTTTAAAGATAGCCTTGCGAATAGTACATAGTGTCCTTTGGAGGATAAATGAAAGTAATTACAACAGCAGGAAATAAAGGTGGAATAGGGAAGTCTACTATTGCACTAACACTCGCGCAGTATCTTGTAATATGCAAAGGCATGAAAGGCGCATTTATAGATTTAGACCCTCAAGGAAATTCTTCATCAAGTTTAATTCCTATGGTTCGTGATCCTGCTCATCCAACGGGGTATATGCCTAAACCACATCCAGATTGGGATCCAAACAAACCTCCAGAAGATGATTCACATTGGGATGGTATTAGTAGTATTGCTGATATATTTACTGGTAGGCCGATATATCCATATCCAACTTGGCTAAATAGTTTACAGTGTTTTCCTTCTTTTGCTTCATTACTTGAAGACGCGCAACGTGTATTAAAAATTGATGTAAAAGAAAAAGTCATCAATAGGCTAAAAGAATTTACAACGTTACTATCCAAACACAGTGATTATGAATTTATTATTATAGATACTAATCCACAATTTGGACCACTAACAATGGCTGGTCTTAGAGCTGCTACACATGGTTTATTGCCAACGGAATTAGAGCAATATGGTATAAATGGAACAATTGGAATGATAGAAGCGATTTCTCAAGAACAACTTAGAAGACCCAAAGATGACACTATACAAATTGCTGGAATCCTTCCAAATCAAGTTAGAAAAACCGCTGTCCATAATAAGTTTCTTAATGATTTAAGATCCATAGATGGATCTGAAGAATGGTTATTACCTCCTATTGCATTACGAACACTTTATACTGAGCTTGTTGTTGAAAACGCTAAACCGAATTGTGTTTTTAATTTACCTAAATCAAATCCAGCAAGAATAGAAAGTGAAAAGTGGTGTTCTTACGTGTATGAAAGAGTTTTTCATAATACTTACAATAAGGTGAATCAATACGAGGATGCTATTTATGGTTAATAAATTCAAATTAGAGAGTTCTAAAAGTATTGAAACAAAAGAAGCTATAATTAGAACGCTAGAAATCGCAAATAATTATGCTGGTGAGTTATCAATAGAGGTCTTACCTTTGGAAAACATTGAACTTGATCCTGACAACAAACGCGAGTTACTCTTAACTCTTCAGGATGCTATTAATGGAATTGATTCAACAGATGTGAATTATGAAAGGAAAAAACAGGATTGGAAATCTTTGGAATCATTAGCTAAAACTATAATGAATGACCAGCTAATTAATCCAGTGTTTGTTTATAGATATGGTAATAAATGTCGTTTAATTGCTGGTGAAAGGCGAACCTTAGCGTCAGCTATTGCTGGTAAGAAAGAAATTATAGCTCGAATTGCAAGTCAAAGGCCAGTTGGGACAAAACTCAGAGTATTGCAATGGATTGAAAATAATGAACGTGCTGACCTCTCGCTACCTGAAAGAATTTTAAGTCTTGAATCAATTATAAAAGAATATTTAGCTGAGAATAACAAGAATAATGCTAAAGAGCGAATAACATCCCAGTTGCTAGGAGATTTAACAGGAATGTCTAGTACTCAGGCACGGCGGTACATTTTAATTATTAAGTCTAAACCTGAGATAAAACAGTTAATTCTTGATGGTAAATTGGAAAACATTAAGATCATAGAACTCATTTGCATGACTGAGAGCGCTGAGCATCAAAAATTACTTCTAAACATGGCGTTAGCAGGGCAGACCTATGAATCCATTGTCAAATTTAAAAAAGAACTTGAGACAAATCAAAATGTTCAACCAATGAAAAAGGAAATGAAAAATCGTCGAAAACCATATATTCGGTTGGGTGCGGTCAAGCCTGATATTGTCAAAATTATTGTCGATGCATTAATATCAAGCAATGTTTTGAAGGATAATATTCTGAAGCAATTGAATAATATAAAAGGCGATATCCTATGGAATAGTAATGAATCGGTTGAGGTTGCGTTTAGAAATATTATAGCTTTGCTTGAGCAAGGAGTCTCATTAAAATAATGAATAAGCTTACGTTGAATAACGACGAAGAAGATAAAAAAATTATTACCTTTACTCTTAATAAGGAAATTAAACAAAAAATAAGAGCAACCTTGGTTAATTCCGATAAATATAATTTAAAAAAGAAAAGTGATTGGGTGAATGAAGCTATTCTTATGTTGAAAGAAAACCCGGACTACAAGGAAATGGTATGTAATGCGGAAGGTAATAATAAAGATTTTGTGTTTGATAAAATTTATATGACCTTTCAGCAGCGATGTATTTTTGCTGAAATGAGAAACGAGGTGGTTAAGGCCTACCCTGATATTAGAGGCCCTCAAGCAGCCATTATTCGTGCTGCCATTTTAAGTAGACTTATGAGGAAAACATGAGTGAAATGAAATCATATGGATTAGATAATGGTAACTGAACGAACCATAAAAAAACATGTTGCGATAATACATGCCTATTCTCTAATGAGCTCATTACAAAGAAAAGTTGTAAATGTTCTACTATATGAAGCAATTAAGAAAAATAATTTTATTGATATTAGAGAATCCGTTGCCGTTGAATGCCGCATTCATTTTTCTAACCTATCTAAAGAAATTAGATTTATTAGTAATAATACTCGATATTTGAAGGAGGCAATCGATGGGCTTGCATCCCTAAAAATAGAATGGAACCTTTTAAAAGATAAAGTTCCAACAAATATATCATTTTTAAACTTGAGAGTTTTACATGGAGCACCAACCTTTTATCAAGATGGCAGCTTAAATTTTTCTTTTCATAAAGTGATGCTTGATTTGGTTGATAATCCATCTATATATGGGACTATAAATCTTGATATTCAGTCTCGATTCGAATCAAAATACGGTCATTCACTTTACGAAAATAGTACCCGTTTTGTTAATCTTCAAAAAAGCAAAGTTATCCAGCTGAATACGTTTAGAAAACTATTGGGTGTTTCAGAAAGTAATTATTCCAACATGGGTGAGCTAAAAAGAAATGTAATACAGCCAGCGATTGAAGAAGTTAATGAGCTGGCTGATTTTGTCGTGAATTTAGAAGAAGTTAAAAATGGCAGAAGAATTGTAGGATATGATTTATTTGTTAATAGTAAGAAAAAACCAACCAAAACAGAGAACCAGGGAGCTATTGATAAAAATGATAAAGTCTGTAAAGAAATTGAACATGTTTTCGGGTCGATAAGAATTTCTGTGCTTGAAAATATATTAAAAAATTACTCTGCGGAATATATTTTGGAGAAAGTTGCTTATACAGTTCAACATGCTAAAAAAGATAACTCGGGATTTTATCCCATACCATATTTTATTAGTGCGCTTAAGCACGACTATAAAGTAAAGGATAATATTCAATCCCAAAATACAGAAAAAAATATCATTGATAGCGAAGCTCTGCAGAATGATAATACCTATGATTTGCAAATGGAACTTCAGCATTGGAGAAGGGTTTTGGAGTATACTCGAGCCAGCAGAAATGGTTCGGATGAATCACATATACTAGAACTTATAACGAATTGTGAAGGACAATTACGACAACATTCATTAAAAGATACTTTAATTGATGAAAAGGCCATCAAATGAAGTTTGCAGCATTTGAACCAATAGATTTGAAAAGTAATATTATAAATTTTGATGCTGATGAACTATATGTTTCACAAATCGTACCTGATCATAATCAAGCCAGGAAGAATTTTGATGAAAGGTTACTAAATGAACTTGCAGCCTCTATTAGGAAACATGGCGTTATTCAACCGATAATTGTTAGAAAACTTGCTAATACTAATATGTACGAGCTTATTGCAGGAGAACGGAGATGGCGCGCTGCAAAGTTGGTAGGGTTGGAGAAAATACCGGTAATTATAAAAGAATATGATAGTGCGAGTAGAAGAGCCGTTGGATTGATTGAAAATATTCAACGTGAAAACTTGAACCCATTAGAGCTTGCTCAGGCAATACAGTGTTTATTAGAAGAATGTGCCATGACACATAATCAAATAGCTGAAAGTATTGGTAAGTCACGTGCAACCGTTAGTAACCTGCTTAGATTGTTAAATTTGGAGAATGAAGTTAAGACCATGATTAATGCGGGATTACTAGAAATGGGACATGCTAGAGCATTATTAAGTTTAAATAGTAATCAACAAATTGCAATAGCTAAGGTAATAGTTAATAAGGCATTATCAGTCAGAGAAACCGAGAAGATCGCACAGAAAATAAAACAAAAGCCAATAACGACAATTGAAGCAATAAATACTGAATTGGAAGATAAGATACAGCAATGGAATAAAGTTTTAGCGCAAAAGTTATCTGTAGAAGTAAGAATCCACTTGAATAAACGTGGAGAAGGGCGGGTGGTTATACCTATTAATTCTCTTGATGAGATAGAATGGTTAGTGGAACATATCAGAACCACTTGACCTATTTTAAAGTATATATAATGTAAGTGATATATGGATATTATTCGACTTGCTAAATTACCAGAAAGTAAAACATTAGAATTCAAGCGGGATACTTCTTCTTTAGAACCGATTTTGAAATGCGTTGTTGCATTTGCTAATACTGCTGGTGGCATCATTCTAATTGGAGTTGATGACAATGGCGATATTGTTGGCCTTAAGGAACCTGCGCGTGTACAGGAACAATTGGCCAATGCAATTGCACATAGAATAAAACCACAAATATTACCTGATTTTCACATTTTTGAGGCTAAAAGAAAATCAGTTTTAGTTATACAGGTAGATCATGTGGCAGTTCCTTATTATTTATCTGATAAGGGAGAGGAAAATGGTGTTTACACTAGGTTAGGAAATTCGACCAGGCTTGCTAGTAAAGAATTAATTGATGAAATAAAACGTGCACATCATCATCCTTTTTTTGATAAAACCGCATGTGATAATGTGGTGGAATTTGATCTAGATATGCAGCTTATTGAAACCGTTTTTTCAAAAAGAAACTTTTCCATTGATACCGTTAAATTGCTTAATTTAGGTATTCTGACTAAAAGAGGAAAACGTGATGTTGCCAGCAATGGTGGAGTAATTTTATTTGGTAAACCAGAAATTCGACATGAGTATTTCCCGTTTGCTGAAGTACGATGTGCTCGGTTTGTGGGGACAACAAGAGCTGAATTTATCGATCGATTAAATATTGAAGACGGTATTCTTCGTGCTATAGAGGAAGTTCCTAAATTTATACGACGTAATACTAAAATGTCTGGTAAGTTTGGTGCGATGAAGCGAACAGATATTTCAGAGTACCCAATAGATGGAATTCGAGAAGCGCTGACCAATGCTCTTGTCCATGCAAACTATGAAATTCCTGGAACTCGTATTTTTGTTGCAATATACGATGACAAGCTTGAAATTCAAAATCCAGGAGTGATGCCACCGGGAATGAGTATCGAGCAATTTAAAGCAGGAGTCAGCCGTATTCGTAACCCTACTATTGCTCGAGTTTTCGGTGAACTAGGTTTAGTAGAAGAATGGGGCAGTGGTTACAAACGAATAAAAGAAGCTTGCCATCGTGGTGGGTATCCAGAACCTCAATGGGAAGAATTAGGAAATGTGTTGCGAGTGACATTTTATCCACATCCGGAAGTTGCAACAGTAGCACCATCTGGGACTAAGTCGGGACTAAGTCGGGACCAAGTTGGGACCAAGTTCGAATTAGATCTGGAAATGAGCGCAATAATAGATTTATGTCGAAATCCCAAGACAGTCACTGAACTAATGAAAGTGATACGCTGGAAAAATAGGACAAAATTTAGACAAAAATATATTACCCCACTTATAGAAAATGACTTATTAGGAATGACTATTCCTGAAAAACCTAAAAGTAGTAAACAAAGATATAAAATTACGGAATTAGGATTGAAGTTATTATCTGGTCAAATCGAAAATAAACCATAGGCCGTTATATGTTACATCCTTCGTACTTTTTACAAATGATGCATATTGCGATAATTCCTAGCTTCGTTGCGTATGGAAGAAAAGAGCAAAGGATTACTGGGGTGATTAAGCAAGATACGTAGGGATTTATTTTTTTTCGATAATCGATATAGCGTTTCTACGTTTTAAGACAGCTATAAGAGTTGTTCCTATAGCTTCTACAGAACTAATCAGAAGGCCGCCTTTGTTCCGTTAGCAAAATATCTCCCATTAGTTGCCATCGTTTTTTAGTTTCTTCCGATTGTCCACTATCTAAAAGTTCCCGAGCTTCAAGTAATAGCCCAAGCAATACAGCGGTCGATTCAGTAGCTAGGCCGGCTTTTTTAATTAAACCCCCCAGTTGTATTTTGCGGCGAGTATCTTCTTTACGCTCTAACTGCCTCATGCGTGCGTACATCCGTTCAAGCCGTGCTTTCTGCCATTGGATTCTTCGAAGGGCGAGAGCGGTTGGTACTCTTGGGTTTAAGATAGTTTGTTCCAATGGACTCCCACTCCTTGAGTTGTTGCGGATTACCTTGTAGTGCCTGGTTGGCGGTATGAAATAAACCCGCTAACAAGACATCCGGGGCGGTTAGCAGTCCAAGTTTTTCAGCAAGCTCACCGATTTCCGTTTTGCGTTTTTGAACCAGTATCTGTTCTTTTTCAATAAGCTTTTGTTTTTGACTGACTATACTCGCTAACTTATCTGCATATTCTGACATGAAGCCCTCCTTGGCTAATTATCGTTTTTTCCCATTAACAATCTTAGAGATTTACATCGACTATCATAATACAGCGCGAAGCGCTCCGCCAGTCATGCAAATGCGCACTTATATGTTGCTGGCGCAACATTGGGGATTAGATTAAGCTAGCCGCATATTTGTGAACGGATTCACTTAATGGCTATCTACCACCTACATGCAAAAACAATTTCTCGGGGCAAAGGACAAAGTATTGTTGCCGCCGCAGCCTATCGTCGTGCCATGCGCTTGTTTGATGAGAGGGAAGGGCGATGGTGGGACTACACCAGCAAATCGAATGTGGTGCATCGTGAGATACTTATTCCGGCGAATGCTGCCTCCTGGCTGCGACCTATAACGACATTAGAGCAAGATGATGCACGGTTAGCAGCAGAGAGGTTATGGAACCTGGTTGAAGCAAAAGAGACGCGAATCGATGCACAGCTTGCCCGTGAAATTGAATTTGCGTTACCAATAGAACTTACCCGTGAACAGAATATCAGTTTGGCAAAAGAATTTATTCAAGATCAATTTGTACAACATGGCATGGTCGCAGATTATTCGGTTCACTGGGATAATGGTAATCCGCATGTTCATGTCCTACTCACCATGCGTGAAATAACAACCCTAGGCTTTGGCCGGAAGGTGACCGAGTGGAACCAAAAAACCTTGTTACAAGAATGGCGTCAACAGTGGGCCGCTTACGCAAATTTTCATTTGCAGTTGCATCAACACCCAGCGCGGATTGACCATCGTTCGTATGAAGCTCAGGGCATTGATTTAATTCCAACACAGCATCGCGGTCGTGCAATAGGTGAAATGCGCAAGCTTGGAAAGTCATTGGAACGATGGGATGCAATACAAGAAACTTACCGGCATAACAATGAACGCATTCGAGAAAAACCAGAGCGCTTACTTAATAAGCTTGGGTTTGGACAAGACTGTTTTGATACCAAACAAATCATTCATGAGTTACAACGGTATGTGTTTTTACCAGAACCGGCCAACACAAATTATCTGTCAAAAGAGAATATCGAGAAAGTACTTAAAGGTATCGAATACTATGATGCTGTATTTACGCAGCGCAGCCTCGCAAAAGCATTATTACCCTATACTGACAAGGCAGAGCATTTTGCACAAGCTCTTATGCAATTAAAAGCGTCCTCAGAGCTTGTTTATTTAGGGTTGAGTCCAGAGGGACATGAGCAGTTCACGACCAGGCGCTTATTTCGTTTAGAAAACAAAATTCAACTCTTGGCAGAGCAATTGCGAAAACGAGGACATCTCTCTATTTCGGTAAAACGACGAGAAAAACTTCTAATAGAGTATGAGCAAAAAGAGGCTAAAAATCTGACTCTTGAGCAACGCATTGCGGTTAATCGCCTTATACGCAATAGGGCTATTTGTTGTGTCGTGGGGCGTGCCGGTACTGGCAAAAGCTTATTACTGGGTGCAGCAAATATAATATGGCAGTCACATGGTGTTCGGGTATTTGGAGTCGCCTTATCCGGGGTGGCTGCTGATAATTTGCAGCAAGGTGCAGGTATTCAATCAAGAACCATTGATGCTTTTCGTTTAGGGCTTGAGAAGGGAAGTGTGTATTTACGACAAGGTGATGTTGTCGTAATGGATGAAGCCGGAATGACAGATAGTCATGGGATGCACGCATTACTTAAAAACGTTGTGAAGGCACGTGCGAAGTTAGTATTAGTTGGTGATGTGCAGCAGTTGCAGCCTATTGGTCCCGGTGCATCATTCCGTGCCATAGTGGAGCGTGTAGGGTTCACTGACTTACAAACCATCTATAGACAAAAGGTTGACTGGCAACGCGAAGCCACACTTGCCTTTTCAGAGGGGAAAATAGCGCAAGGATTGCGAGCTTATGATGAGGCAGGGCATTTACATTTCAAAGAGGATGAAACCGCAGCCATACAACAAATGATTCGCCATTGGTACATATTACGGCAAAGAAACCCCTTAAATGAAATATTAATGCTGGCGCATCGTAATCGTGATGTATCATTACTCAATGAACGAATTCGCGGGGAGCGTATACAACATGGCGACTTATCGCATGGTCATTCCATACGCACGATTCAAGGAGAAATACAGCTCAGCGTTGGAGATAGAATTCTTTTTCTTAAAAACGACCGAAACTTAAAAATTCGAAACGGTAGTTTTGGTACGGTTGCCGACATACATGTAAATAAGCAGGGTAGGGTAGTGGATATTACCGTTTTGCTTGATAGTCAGCAAAGCATGCGGTTTAGCCCTAAGGAGTATAGTCAGTTTACCTATGGGTATGCAGGAACCATACATAAAGCGCAAGGAATGACCAAGGACCATACCTTGGTCTATCTAGGTGGACAGTGTTGGAATAGACATTTAACCTATGTTGCCCTCAGCCGGCATCGGGAAAGTTGCCAACTTTATGCTGCGCAAACAGAATATCGCGACCGGTCAAATCTCGCGCGAAGTTTAGCGCGATATGCGCTTAAAGATAGTGTGCTTGATTATCCTCTCGCATTTATGACTCGTCGTGATTTGTTAACTGAAAATGTTGTTGGACATATCAAAACTCATATTACTAAGCGATTGCAAACATGGCAGGAAAACTTATCGAAACAATTTGTAAGCTTAGGTATTAAGATTCGCAACGAACCGAAACATTCTTTGTCAGAGCTATTAAAAGCATATATTCGGGATGAATGTAAATATCATAAATTGATAGGGCTTCGAAATCAGCAGCGGCTAAATAATCCCATAAAAGCCAAACAATATAGCAATGAAGCGCAGCAACTCGGGCAGTTATTAATGGATAAAGCAAAAGAGATTTCTCAGCACAAAGATTTCCAACATGAATTTTGGGACATAAGAAAAGGTTCAGCCGCAATGTATCCCAGACAAACAGTAAAACAATTAAACGAACGTATACAGAAAGGGCAGTTCAACATAGAAGAAAAAGTAAATATATTGCGCCATTTAGCCCATCGTAGTGATGCGTTCTTGCAAATGATGCTGCAAAAGAAAGACCAACACTGGAAAATTTAAGTTAGCAATAGATCTAATTTTTTGGTGGTAACCGATGAGCATCGATAAGCATTTTTAATGATTATTTAACACTTAAACGAGACATATTATAGACACGGGGTAATTAGATTTTCTTAGATTCATTCAAAAGATATTGCTAGGGATATACTCTAAATGGTTATTTATAACGATGCAGCGTTACTGTGTGTGGTAGAGATCAGAAAAATAAAGATCGTCAAGTTCCATTTCGGAGATTATTTTTTCTCTTTTTTTAGCGTTTTTATTAACTTTTTGCATGATTTGTTCATGCATAGGTGTGCCACGGCAATCTTTAGCCTTTTTAAGCAGACTATTTTGTTGATTGAGGAGTTTATAAAGTGCGTTTTTCTGTACTTGCCATCGTTTTGAGAGCAATTCATCCTCTGCATCTTTTTGTGCGTATAGGACATGAATAGGGTTTTCAAATGATAATTTGTTAATCCATCTTTCCGCATCTTTTGTAGTTACTTCCCCATAATCAAATTTTTTTGTAAAATATTGAGGGTTCTCTCTTAATTTTTTTAGCATCTTTTGTCTGTAATTTTCTACGAGTAGAAAATTTCTTGCTTTATCGTCTGTGGTCTGAGTTGTTATTGGTGTTTGTGAGAGCATCTCAAGTACATCTTTAAGTAGAGGCAGTATATCTTTTTCAAATAAATACCATAGGGGAGAAAGATATTGTAATAGCTCAAGAAGTTTGATATCTGTCATGCTAAGACCAATTTCTTCTGCTATCTTCCTACCTTTCCCCAAGATTTCTTGTTGTTCCCTTGATAGGTTATTTGTATTCATATATAGTCCTATTTTACGTTGTCTTAAGGTATCTTTTCTAATATTTAAATTTCTCTTTGTTAATTATAGGCTAGAATTATAACCTTTGAGCAATGCTTAGTTGGAAGAAGCCTAAAAAGCTAGTTTGAGGACTCGTAAGCCGCTAAAATAATAATCCGTTGAATTGTGAATATAGCAAGTATATTAAAAGGTTTTAAAGATATGTGTGGACGTTTTGCATTGTATTCTGGACCAGGTATAATTGATGAGACTTTTTCAATTAGAGAAAAAGTTTCATATACACCATCCTATAATGTTGCACCCACGCAAGAAATCCTGGTTGTTTGCCAATTGCCTGAAGAACACAGAGTGTTGCAGTTTATGCGGTGGGGTTTAATTCCTTTTTGGCAAAAAGAGAATCAAAAAATTCCATTGCTTATCAATGCTAGAGCAGAAACGCTTAACACAAAGCCAGCCTTTAGAAAGGCCGTTCTATACAGACGATGCCTAATTATTGCAGATGGATTTTATGAATGGCATAGTGAAACGAGACAGCCCTATTATTTTCATAAAAAAGATAACAAACCATTGGCCATGGCTGGTATTTGGGAGCAGTGGTCAGATCAAGATAAAAAAATAGTAAGTTGCGCAATCATTACTTCCAATGCGAATAAATCGATTCAAGCCGTACATCATCGGATGCCCGTAATCATACATCCTGATGATTATAATCAATGGTTGGATCTAAAAAATAACAACTCGGAACTAATTAATAAAATGTTACAGAGGGATATGGAAGATTTAGAGCTTTATCCTGTAACACGTAAAGTCAGTAATTCTCGGTATAATGCTAAAGATTGTATACAGCCCATAGAAAACTCTAAACCCATCATAAAATAAAGCATTACTCATTGTAGTAAAAAAACCCATCTATTTATCTAAGTTAGAAAATAGTATATACTGTATGAGTTTTTATAATAAAAGGAGTAGGGCGTGCAACTAATTAAACATGAATGTGGTAATCCTATGTGGATGGAAAGTAGCTGGTGTGGTGATTGCTATGCGGTTAACTTTTTTGATGCCCGTAAAGATTCCCCACACCGAAAAATAAGAATGTGTCCAACTTGCCGTCAACCCTTAGGTGAAAATGATGATAAAGGCCATAAAGATGAGCAAAATTGTTAGGTCTTAATCTATGGGACGAAAAGTGGGCTATGCAAGAATTGCTACCGCCGACCTAAGTTTTAATCAACAAAAAAAAGCGCTACGCCAAGCTGGTTGTAAAATGATTTTTACAGATATTGCCAAAGGCATAAAAACAATTAGACCTGGCCTTAATCATGCGCTAACCCTTTTAAAAAAGGGGGATACATTGGTTGTATGGAAATTGGATAGGGTAGGGACCTCTTTGTCACATCTCATCGAGTTTATTATTGCTCTTCACCATAAGGGCATAGCGTTAATAAGCTTAGAAGAGAAAATCAATCTGACAGTGAATGTAAACGCTATGTATCGACTTATAGAAGTACTGGCTGGATTTGAAAAAGCTATTATTTTGGAACGTAGTCAAATTGGGCGAGATATGGCGCGAGCGCGCAGCCAAAAGGGTGGTAGACCGAAAATGCTTAATACTAGACAACAGTTATTGCTCAGAAAACTTCATACTCAAGCAGATATGCCAATACAGGATTTATGTCATAAATTTCAAATTAGTCGTCCAACCCTATATACCTATTTAAAACAATCGAAGGGAAGTAATGGAGCATGATAAATGGGTGAGTCTACATTGGGTCAACCCATTATCCAGAAGACGCTATACGGCTTGTCTTTGTCAGGATTTATGGGGTGAATGGGTTGTTATACAGTTGTGGGGTGGGCTAGGTAGTAAACGTACAGGCCGAAAGAGGGTATATTGCAGCTCTGCTGAAGAAGGGGCAAATATAATTCAAAAAATTAGCAGAAAAAGGCAAACTCGAGGTTATAAGCTTTAAGCTACTGTTTTGTATTTGTCGATGGTGGCAATAATTTCAATACTTCTTGTTCTTTGATATCAAGTACTTTTAATTTTTCATCTATTAGCTTTTCTTCGTCTCTTAATTTATGTAGTAGTTGCGTATCCTCATCTAGTTGTTTACCGTCATCTAAAAGCTCTTTTTTAATCGCTGCTGCATTCGCTAGGCGATCTAAATTAAATTGAACAGCAAGACTTTTTCCTAATTCACCACTTTTCTTTAGATCTAAGGAGTCTTTGGTATTTGCAATTGCATTATTTATCAGCTGTTGTATATTTTTTCTAACAATTTGATCGCGTATAGAATGGCTGTCATTTAATGATTTGATCAATTGGTTATTCTGTTCAAAGGATAAAGTTGCGTTTTCTAGTTCCTTAAAGAAAGGGTTGTTCGGATCATCTAATTCTTTTTCATATTCTTCTTTGATTGAAATGCCAAATTTTTTTAAAAGGACAATGATTTCATCTTTTGAAAAATTTGTTTGCATGAGAATATCTCCTAAAAGTAGCTAGCCCGCTAAATTTATTGCCTACTTCAAAGTATAGCTGAGTAAAGAATCTGCAGCTTTGAACCAATTTTTAATAGGATATTGATTGAATTACATCAAAATCATGACTTTACCCGTGACATGAAAAATGGTATAAACGCTGAAAACTGTCCTTAGTAATTGGCCGGCTAATACCTAAAAAATACCAATATTAGCCATATTTAGTATCTTACTTTCAATAACAACCGTACTTGGAGGTGCTCACATGAATAAAAGAACCCCTGTCGCTGGTCCTGTTAATCCCGTAGCAATGCCATCGGCGCCACTTGAGAGCCGCTCAAATGCTGCTAATGGTAATAGAGGAGGCGCCTCTGCTGTACCGCCATCTGCAGCATCTAAACCCGCTGCCTCTGTTTCCAAACCATTACCTCCGCCACCAGCCAAGCAATCTGCAGCGAATGCAAAAACGCCAAGTCAGCAAATTGTAGATGCTGTGATAGTTGGGAATTTACCATTAGTTCAGAAGTTGCTCGCTACAGATCCGAATTTAATAAAAAGTAAAGATAAAATAAGTGACGAATTAGCTTACGATCTTTTCTTACTAGCGGCGACATATAATCATATCCATTTATTAGAATTTTTTAATGAAATGAAGAAAAAGCAACCCGATTTGTTTGAAGAAACAAAAGGTAAAAGGCATATTATAAATTATGTTATTCCGCTAGAGGATACACTCGATGCAGTACAATGGATTGAGGCACATGGTGTTGACCTTAATAAAGTGGTAACTCAAGAAACTTTAGATAATGCGGCAAACATGGGTAGTGAGCGAACGCTTAACTATTTACGTAGCAGAATTACAAATCCTGCTTTGAAAGTACCAGCTTCAAAGAAAATATTACCATTTGCAAAAGAGCTTTTCGATGCTGCACATGCGGGAAGAAAAGATTTAATTGAAACATACATGCGTCAAGGGGCCGATATACATCGAGCTTCTTATGGTCCTGGTGGAGATACGCCTGTTTTGTCTGCTGCACGAGCTGGAAAGATAGAATTGGTAAGATGGTTAATCGAAGAAAAAGGTATTGACCCAACCACTTGTGATGCTTCTGGACAAAATCTAGTATTTGTTGCAGCCAGTGAGAACAAACCAGAGTTGTTACGCTATTGCAAAAAATTTCCACAAATTAATCCAAATAAACGTAATGGAAATAACATGGGGCCAATGGAAGGTGCAGTCATGTTTGGCAATAAAGAAGCTATTGATTGTTTAATTAAAGAATTTAACCAAGATATCGATGATTTAAATTTCGGTAGCGTCTATATTGCATTACGTAGTAACCACATTCAGTTTGTAAAATGGCTACTCGAAAAATATCCAGCTAGGGCTAGAGATGAAATCATTGGTGTACGTGTGATGTTTGAGGCTCTTGCAAGAGGGGATCTGACTGTACTAAGACTTTGTAAGGAGTTGTTTCCCAAACTTAATATGACTGCTCGCTTAGATAACATCAGTGCACTTGGTTTGGCTGTACGCGCAGGACACGAAGCAGCAGTAAAATGCCTGATTGAAGAATTCAAGATGGGAATCGAAGAAAATATAGAAAAATCAGATCTGCAGGCTGCAAAAGAAGCAAAAACACCAGAGCACACTGCAACATTTAAATACATTATGGCTAAATTAAGAGAAGCAAAAGCCGCAGACGAAAAAGCGGCCGTAGTAACTCCTACCATAGCCGTTGTACCACATGCTACACAAACAAAGGATGTTGTTGGAACGGGCTATAAAACACCATTTATACCAATCCCGAGGGGAGGGGATACGATTGCTCCTCGAGCAGGATTAGGACAAGGGCAGGCTCCGTTGCTTTATAACCCACCATCACCACCTAAGGTATAAAAGATTTATTGCTAGTAATGTAGTGTAGAACACTTAGTTACATATGTGGAGCAGGAGGAGGGGATTGATTTCCCTTATCCTCCTCATCGGTGTCATCTAATTCAAGTAGATCGTCTCTTTTAGCTTTTCTTTCTTCTATTCCAGAATTCGATACAGGTGCTGCGGTATGTTGAGCTGATTTACCTTCTTTACCATTTGTTGCTGGTAAATGTTGCTCTAGAGACGATTGTGAGGGAGATGGCTCTGATCTAGGTTCTTCTTCATCAAATTCAGCAAGCAAATCTGATCTTTTTGTTTTCCTTTCTTCATCACCCATTTTGTTTGCACTTAGTACAGTGCCTTCATCTTGTTTGGATTTTAATCCATCCACTGCTGTCATTTTTTCTCTTTCAGTAGGCGCTGGCCTACTTTGTAAAGTTTGAGCTTGTTCTTGGACTTCAATCGTATGTAATCTTTGGTCAACAGCGTCTTGACGTACATGCAGAACTGCTAATTCTTTAACAGCTTCTTGTTCTTCTGCTTTTAACTGTTTTACTTCATCCTTTAGCGTTCTCATTTCTTTTAAACTACTATTTTCACCAAGGCGGAATTCTTTAATCTGTTTCTTATGCCCTTCAGCATGTTCTTTGTCTTTTGCGTTAAGCTTCTCTAAAGCATGTTTACCAACTGGGCCAGCGGCTTCTAATTCATGTGCGCCATTATCGACAGCTTGTCTTTTGTTTAACCTTTTTAATAGATTTTGCATGTGCCCTACAACCACATCATCAGGTACATCTTTACCTGCATCTTTATAAGCTGCTCTCATAACTTCAGGAGCTTTTTCTAATCGTTGTTCCCTTTTAGCAACATCGTCTTCTATTTTTTGAAGAGCAGCTTCAGCTTTTATAACGCTAGGATCATCTACCCTCAAATTATTATTAGCAGCAAATTCATGTATTTCAGTTCTAGCAACAGCAAAAGTTTCACGGGTTTCCCTATCTAATTGAGTAGCTAAGTTTTGAGTGAATAGAATATCTTTGTTATCTTTATCAGTTAATATGTGTGTTATTCTTGATTTTTTCTCTATTATGTTTGACTGAATAATAGATATATTATTATTCTGGTTGTCAATTAATTGTTTGATTGTGGCTTGTTCATCTTTTAACTGTTGTTTCGTGAGTTGTTCCAATGATCGTTCCGTTTCACGTACGGCATCTCGATGTTGCTCTTCACGTGCCATTTTTTGTTCTTCTTCAGATTTAATTTGATCATTTTGTACCGAAGCTACTAGTTGATTTATACGTTCAGCATCAAAATAACTAGCTATTTCTTTTCTATCATTTAAATCTTGTTCGAAATAAAATTCGAGAGCATTAATGTTTTCCATTTCTTTATAGGAAGCACTATTCGTATCTTTCAATTCTGCCTCAAGCATTGTCCCTTCGAGGGGAATGTGTAATTGATGCATAACTTTGCGTGCATAATCTATCCCGGGCAATGGGTAAATTAATCTTTTTAATATATTACCGAGTTCTGTTACAATGTGCATTGTTTTACAACCTCCATCATTAAACTGATAATTTGTTATTTCGCGGTAACTAATCATTAGGACTAGCTGACATTAATTCGCATAGTTTAAGTATAGAAGGCGCAAAATATAGCATGATAAAAAAATGATAATTTTATGCATAAAAAAGAAAAATATTTATTGAACTTTTTTATGTGAAAATTGTCTCTTAAATTTAAGGTTAACTTAATAAACGAAAAATATATATGTTCAATTTCATATCTAAAATTTGTAGATTGGGCTTAAGCAGTAAATCATCTTTCATCAATTTTTTGAGTCACATATATAATTTCTTCATTAGAATATCTGTAAAATGATAATGACCTAAGCGCATAGCGCGTCCAAATAAAATTTGGATTTAGCATATAGTTAGGAAGGATGAACTCATAACCTCTATGGTCGGATATGATGCCTTGTTCCAAAAATCTTTTACGTTCCCAGATTCTTCTTCTAGGATTTAATAAAGCCGCCCATAAGCGCATACATAAAAATTCACGAATAGGAATAGATATTAATTCTGGTATCGTTGCCAATAATATTTGCTCTCTTACGTCTTGTTTTAATTGTGCATTGTATGCACTGCCATCTAATGAAAGTAAATATTCAACGTTTATTGACATTCTCTCGAATTCATTTTTTACTCGTTCTTGGTATTGTTTTTCGTAATATGATTTGTTCTTTTGGATAACATGTAAAGTCATATGTCACCTCTATATTTCATTAATGCTTGAGGATTAGCCAAAGATGCTAATAAATATCTAGTCCAAATAAAGTCAGGCGCCAGCATACTTTTAGGAAATTTAATATAGCGATATTTCTCATTAAATTTTTCTTTTGATTCTAACAAAGCTTTCCATATATACATGGCTAGGATATGTGGTTCCGATTTTGATTCTATGTCATCGCCGGGTTTCATTTTAGATGCTTCATACCAAGCCCAACCTATCATATGCCAGTGAATAGTATCGATAACGCAGCACTTTAGCTTTAGATCCTCGCTTAATAATGCCGATTCAACTTGCTCTGCAATTTCATTGAATACTTTTAGCAAGAGTTTGTTGTTTGGTTGTAGAGTATAGGGAACAACTTTTAAATTTGTTTTGGCATTTTTTTCAGATGTATCCATATAGTAGTTCCTCGCTTAATATTTTGTTAATGTCTGTTTAAATTAATTTAAGCTTTTCAATATAAGTATAGAATGCAATTGCGGATAATTATTGCCAACTTCAATTAAGAGTTTCAGGAGAGGGTAGGGGAGAATACCTGTGAATATGGCTTTAGAAATAGCTGCGCAAATGATTACTAGCATGCAAACGAGACTACATTAGTCTTTTTGGAGTATTTTCTGTATTGAGATTTAAAGTTGGTTTCGTTGCTTGTAATTTTTTTCCACAGCTTTAAAGGCAAGTCTAGACGGCAAGGACTCGTCTAACCTAGAGCTATTTAAACATCAATTGTAGATCTACATATTATGGACCGAATAGTACATCTTCTAATAGGCAAAAAATTTAGCCGTTAAAGTCGTCCATTGTATAACGAATGAAACTTTCCGGCGACTATGTCAGAAGACTCTATTATTCCTTGTTTGTAAGGTATTATCAGCCTCCTCTTGGCGCATATCCTTGGGCCAGTCTCTCGTCATGTATTTGAACAATTTTATTAAATTGATTTACATTGCTTTCCAGGTTTTTTACCGCAGATTGCAATGCTGGATTGCCTGAATGCGGTACAATATCCTGTAGCTTTCCTAGAGAATATTCAAGGTCTCTTATATTTTGCTTTACAGCTTCCATATTAACGGTTGTACGATTACCCGTTTGCACTGCTGTGTTATAACTTTGTAAATCCTTAAATATTTGGGTTACTGCGCTATCAATGCCGTAACGCTTCAATACTTTATTCGCATAAGCTGTTTGTTCCTCAGTTGCTTGTGTTTCATTTGTTTTTTTCATGATATTTCACCTCATCTTATCTTTTAATATAATACATTTTTATTGGCTGCAGCTCGCGCTAGTGCCAAAAGTTCATAAACTTATTAACTCCTAGATATCTATATTTGGCTTCATCCACTAAAGTCCATAGTCGATATAATCTTTCTATAAACAAAAGCTAATTAATTGTGGAGTTACTCCAATATTGCAATTTTATGTTCACAATTACTTCGAGGATGTTTTAACGTAACTGATTAGTTTATGAGTCTCCGCTTCGTTATTGGTCATACCGCTCAGGGCTTTTTCGATTTGCGATTGATATTTAGGATCATTAACAATGCCCGAATAGTCATTTCTTGGATAGGTTTTACATTTTTCATAATCCATTCGAATGTCTACTTCAAGGTTTTTAGCAAGTTCGCTGCCGACCCCATATGTTTTTTTGATTTGTCGTATTAATCGGTCACGGTTTGTTTTTGTTACATTGAAATAAAACATATAAGATAACGCTTCCAGCTTGTATGCATCATGATAAGGTCCTTTTAATAACCGCATTACCCTGCGTTCGTTTTTTTTGCATGGATTCAATGTGTAGGCCATTTCTGCTATTTGTAATGTGTTCATGCTATTTTTCTCCCATTTTTGGTATATGGTTATCTTCGCTACATCTCAGTTGCTTATATTTTGTCAATTCTTTGGTATCAGCCAATGATAGTAATAAATATCTAGACCAAACAAATTCTGGCACTAACATACTTCTGGGTAGGGTTGTGAGTCTGTATAACTCCTCTAAATCATGTCGTTTCCATAACAAAACTTCCCATATGCAAGTAGCGACTATATATGAGTCAATTTCAACTTTTTCATTAGGTTTTTGAATTTTATCCATATGGAAAGCCCATCCTATTTGGTATGTATGAATGTTGGATATGACATCATCCCTTAAATTTTGATCATCTTTTATTAATGCGAATTCGACCTGAGACGCAATTTTTTCAAATACTTCTTGTAACTGGCTGTTATTTTCTTCCAAAACACTATTGGCAACCTCTAAATTTATATTTTCAAAGCTTTCATAGGTATACATATCGTTATCCACTTAATATTTTGTTAATGTTTGCATTGTTTTGTTCAAAATCCTCAATATAAGTATAGATTGTGTTCTGATAATTACTGTTGAAAATGAAGTACTTATAGTGGTTTGTTCAGTGGACCTAGTGCACTAGCTTAATAGAATAGAGTCAAATATAAGCAAGAGAAAATACATTTGGTCTTAAAAGATGATAGTTTTGCTTCGAAAAAACTCTAATGCAGAAGAGTGAGAAAGTGTTGATGACTAACACTACTCGATAAATATAATAGATGCGGTTTATTAATTGGATTTAACAGTAACCGGTAACCCTGTTGGTTTTGGTGAGGGTTCGCGACAAATAGAGGCACTGCTGGATTCGGGAGAAGCTACAGATTTTAATAATCCGCTTTTTTGTTGTGAAGTAGTAAGTAGAGAGGCGTCAGTATTACGATAAAGTTCAAAACCTGGATCTGTTTTTATTTTGTGCTGTAATTCAGCGGGAAGCAAAGAGTCCATCCCTTTAGGACGGCTTTTCTCACAATCTTCTAAAATACCGACTAAGTAACATCGATAAAGCGGAGTTGTCATTGTTGGTAAATTCAAAATAGCCATTACCTGATTTACACAGAATTCGTAAGTGGCCTTATCAAAGGTTTTCCAGCGTATGCGCATATCTTCCAATGTACCAATAAAATTATCGTAATTACTGAAATTATTCGCTTTAAATTCTTCAAAAATGATTGGAAAAAGTTGTTCTACTTCCATTTTAGATAAATGAGTGATAAATGCTGGTGGCCATTCATGGCAATCATGACTAATTAAATTACTGTAACAATCTCTTGTTTTTTCACCAATTTTAGGATGATATATATCTAATAATTTATTTTCTATCGCCATTAAAGTTTCAACAACTTGAACTTGCAGTTCCACTTTTTTTTCTTCGGAAATCGGCGCAGATTTAATAAGATAAGCAATAGAGCCCAAGCTTGTATGGTCTTTGACTACTTTGTTTAATAGCTCACTATCTTTAGCTAGCATTTGAAAAAGCAATCCCTGTGCTGTAACGTTGTTACATTCTGGTGTTTGAAGATAATCCCTATCCATTTGGATTAATTTTTTGAAATCAAAATAGTTATTAACTAATTTATGTATGCTTTTGGGATGGCTAGCTAAATGCCTAAATAATTTAACCCTTAAATCGGTATATTCCATTGCTGAACGAAAACTATCGATATCTAGAAACAGTTGCCTGAATTCTTTGGGGTGGCGTAAAGCATGTTTAATCTGTTGATAGGATGGCATAGCTCATCTCCTCATTCATTTAATGTAATTATAACCAAAGCTGAGGTTGCTGTATTCCAATTTTACATGGATTTTGAGAAAAAGCACAGCAAAACCAACTATAATGTTGATATAGTTAACATATTTAAAGAGAAATCATTCATGGCTGAGCAAAAGGCAGAAAAACCCAAAGAATTCAGTGCAATTTATTTCAGAGCACAATGCGATGGTAATTTAAGCCCTGAAACCAAAGGTACGCCTCAGCACAAAATACATGGTCATACAGCAGAATTTCGTATTAAACCACCGTTTATAATTTGTGCATTTGATGGTGCAGCATCAGAAGAAACAGATGAGACATATCCATTTAAATTCCATATTAATATTTTAGATGATGCCAATCACGGTAATTTAGAAAGAGCCTGGGCAATTGTGGTTGACGTTTGTGCCAGAGAAGGTATTGGCTTAGTCAAGGTATTAAATATGGGGCTTTTAGAAAGAAAGGACACAGAAGCAGGGGAGAAAGAGGCAAAGCGATTAGCAGAAACAAGGCTATTGCCATCTGAACCATCAAAACTACTCACGCCCCACCAAGAAGCCGAACGGAAGAAATTGGAAGAAAAAGAAGCAGAATATCGCCAAGAAGCAGAGATTATCCAACGAGAACAACGTCGAAAGAAAATTACCGTGTATTGTGACCGAACAAATTGGCAGGATGCTACACAAAGAAATCAACGGGTTTTGCAAATGCGAATAGCTTTGCTAATGATCCAGAATAGATTAAGGACTGAAGGGATTCAGCCGGCCGAACTGCCAGCGTTTGATGGACGTTTTCACCTTAGTAGGAACGATTCGATTCAAGGATCACCTTACATCAGTATTGGTTATCGTAGTCAAGCATCATGGCGTGAAGCGCATTACGTACCTCATTCATCACATATTCCTGGTTGGGATCCATTTGCATCTTATTATCGGTTACCACATCCTATTACAGCTGATCCTAAAGGCCAAAATCCATTCCATCAGTTAAAAGATAGCGATCAAGAATATCTGATATACGACATGCTGGAACAATTGGAGCGAAATTATCCAAATGTAAATGATCGACAAGCTATTCTTAATATGCCTGATCGAATTTATGGCGATACCCCTTTGCATCTGGCGGCTAAACTTGGTCGTTGGCAAGTATACAATGCCTTGAAACATGCTGGAGCTAAAGAGACTATTGAAAATAAAGTACACGAAACACCTAAACAAATTGCTGTATCCAAACATAAAGAAACTATTGCTAAAACGTCAACGCCACCTGAAATAGCAATATCTACTCTGCCAGAACAAAAGAGGCCAGAAGAACTTAAGCCAATAAGTCCTGAAGAAAAGAAAAAAGAGAAAAAGAAACATAAAAAGAAAGAAAAGAAAGAACGAAAAGAAGCTCAATTAGTATCACCAAGTTCAACCTCTCCTATAACAGGCGAAAGTAAAGACTCAGATACCGTTTTCAAAAAACTTTCGCAATTTAAACCACCGCAATTAGTATCACAAGCTCCTAAACCTAGTGAGCAGGTACAAATGCCATCAATTTCACTTATCTCACCTATTGCTCCAGCGAGCAAATCGGCTGCTAAGTTAGATACTGAGCACCATGAATCACCTATGACCACACGTTTATCTGCGCCGGTACCCACTGAAAGAGCATCTTCCGCATTGTTAGCACCCCAAGTACCGACTACGCAACAACAACCACCAACGTCAGCAAAACCAACAGCACCATCACTTAGGTCTGTTTCGCCGCCTCAAACAGCACGCCATTCAAACAAGGCAGCTTTCTCTGCAGGAGTTACAAAGCAAGCAGCAACCTTAACAGCAACTGCTTTGAAACCTGCGAGCACTGAAGCAGAAGCTGCAGCCCAAACATCTATACCAAAACCGTCTGCTCCGAAGGGCAGTAGTTAATTAAAATATCTTTCCAATATCGGCTAAAAAAGATCTAATTATTACAAGTCTCTTAATACTTAAATATGTAAAAATATATTGAAATCACAGCCAAATTTTTAATTCCGGTAATAGAATTTACCAGTGTTAGCAGAGTGGGGCAAATTTATATTAAAGGTGAGTTGTTGTCATTTTTTATTACTTGATACTTGCAGATATTTTGAATTCTTAACTATGGATGCTTGTTTAAATCCAATAAGCATAAATACTATAGCCAATATCCGTAGACATAAATGCACTGAAAAAGCGCTACTTTCCTCAGTAAAAATGGGCTGCGAAATAAAATTTATGAAATTTACAATAAATGCTAAAGCTTGATAAGTGCATAACATCGCTACTATGGGTAGGCCTGGTTTCCATGATAAAAAGAAAATGCCAATGCTAAAAATAATAAACTCAAATAACAAAGCTTGATTTGGCGCAAGGAGCAGTAATGCAATGCCAAACCATGCAGCTTGCCCAACTTGAACAGCTATAGCAGGAATATACCATTGAATTATACCATTAGTATATTTATATAGGATATAGCCTGTAAGTATCGCGACGAGTGAAGGGATGATAATATTTATTGAACCATACATCACAACTAGATAGGTAGGGAGAATCGCTAAGACATATGCATACTTAATAATAGGCCTTGCATTTAGTTTTACTGCTTGATGATACCCAGTTGTAAGAAAGTATATAAGCCAACCATAAATGCAGCCCACTAAGCCAATTATTCCCATGTCTTCCAAGGTATTTAGCCCCATAGGTATAATATTTGAAATTAATGACGATATTCCAAATATTATACCTACCAAAATAAAATTTTTAATGGTTCTTTCTTTGAAAAAAAAGAATAATAAAACTATAAAAATTATTCCCACAAAACCCTCGTAATTTTTCTATTCATTCTCCATAAAATCATGCAAAAAATTCATGTATTCCATTGATAGCTGGAAACTTCCCTTTATGTATTTAGATGCTAAGAAAAAGAAAAAGTTCAATACATTTTCTAACTGTAAAACCAAATATTGCCGCGATAGTCTTGAAATTGTCTAAGGAAGAATTTATTAAGGTTTGCTATAGTTATAGTGAGCATTATTTACAAATTACGATGTAAATATACATCAACAGGAAATTACAGTGTGTAATCCAAATGTTCCTGAATTGAGTTTGCTGGAAAACTTACGTGATTGTTTTCGACAAAAATCATTATATTTTTTAGGAGCAGGGGCGTCAGCAGGGTACATATTGCCAAATTACAATTTAGTAGATAAAGCCAAACAACTTATAAGCACAACTATTTCCGCAAGTGGGATCTACACAATTGATCAATCAAAAAATACCACGCTTACAAATGAAGAGAAAGCCAGATTTAAAATAACTGGGATTAGCGATATAATTATTCATGAAACATTTGGCGGTAAATTTTTAATTAACGACACTAATATTGATGTCCGGGACGAAATTATCCATGCTAACCCTTGGATTGTAGAGGCAGTTTGTGCGTTAGAGTACTCATTAGATCAATATCCAAATAATTGTCCGGAGTATCAGATTTTTAATTATGCTAATCCGAGTTCACTAATTGCCAATATGAACCATGATGGTTTGGCGAACCATTTTATTAAAAAAATAGATGTTATTTCTTTACATGGCATTATTGACCCTCCAATAAAAAAAGTATTAAAAAATGTACTGAATAAATATTTATCAAATATGTTATTCCATAATACTAAACTCGATTTTCATCGAGAGCTTTGTATAGCTACTGCTGAAAACGAGCATATTTTGGCAAAAAATGAATCATATATAAAGTTTATTAGCTTACTCAAAGAAAACGATTATTTTTATATAGTTTTTGTTGGGTACTCATTTTTCAGGAAAAACGATTATAGTGTGTATGATGAATTTACTTTCGAAATTACTCGAGAATTCTTAAATAGAAAACAGGCTCATGTGATAATCATAGACCCTAATCCGAACTTTATTGAGGATATTCTTGCTAGCAGAATACACATAAACCGAATTCTGTCTTTCCCGGTATATTGGGATAAGTTCACACATGCATTTTATATGGCAAATAATAGTACAAATATACAACCATGGGTAATTCGATTTATCAGTTTTTATAATGCACATAGGCTCGTTCTCTAAATCTAATATATTGAATGATACCTATTGCCATCATCGAAATACACCCCTATTCAGCAATATAGCATCATCGTCAGTAGCCGTCTGTTCCAAAGGAAAACCAGACTGGCGCAAGAAAGCGTTGCCATAAATATCCTCTTATGAGAATATACTCCTCATATTTCCTGTAAATGTGATTACAGGAAATATGGGGGTGGGGTGTTAGATAAGGATTAAAAATGGCAAAAGAAGGAAATTCTATTGTTAAAGGTAACGCCGTACGGCAATTGCAGTCGGATACCCAATATCAAAACTTACTTAATGAAATTAAAACACGCTTAAGAAAGGCCCAATTACGTGCGGCCATTGCCGTCAACCACGAATTGATTCAATTCTATTGGGAGGTCGGGAAACTCATTGTAGAACGCCAGGATAAGGCTCATTGGGGAGATAAGCTATTTGATGTACTTGCTAATGACTTGCGCCGTAGCTTTCCTAACACGGAAGGATTTTCAATAACCAACCTTAAAAATATGCGCCTTTTTGCCAGGCATTATCCGAACGGTGAATTTAGTCAGGCACTGCCTGACCAATTGACCTGGACGCATCATATTGTTTTAGCACAAATGCTTGGATCTGAAAAAATCCATATGAAAAAATGGTATGCTGAAAAAACCATTGAGCATGGATGGCCATACCGTGACCTTCAGGCTCAAATAAAGGCCGATCTTTATAACCGACAATCTAACGTAAACCTAAAGACCACTACTTTTAATGATAGACTTCCATTACCTACTTCTCAATTAGCCCAGGAAATGATTAAAGATCCCTATAAATTTCACTTCCTTACTATAGGTGAAGATGCCCATGAAAAGGATGTGCATAACGGCCTAGTCAGGCATGTAAGGCAATTTCTAATGGAACTAGGGCAAGGATTTGCATTGTTTGGAACAAAATATCCAATTCAAGTCTCAGGCAAGCGATTTGAAATCGACTTGCTTATGTATAACACGAAACTTCATGCGTATGTGGTCATTGAGTTAAAACGGGGTGATTTTCATCCGAGAGATACTGGCCAATTAAATTTTTATTTGTCTGCTGTAGATGACCAATTAAGAATGCCAGAGGATAGCCAGACCATTGGGTTATTATTGTGTGAAAAGAAAGACCGTGTTATAGCAGAATATGCGTTAAGGCGAGTTGATAGCCCGATGGGAATTTCTGAATATGAGTTGTCAAAATCATTACCTGAACGATTTGAATCTATTCTGCCTACAACGGATGAAATCGAAACGGAATTGAGTGAATTTGCAAAAGAAATTGGCGCAATTATGGAAGAAGACTGTGACAAATAATCTTCGTCCGTACCCCTTTTTTGATACCTTAGAACATGTATGCGAGTTATATAAAAATTGTCAAAACGAAAACCACAGTAATGTAATCCTACCATGGCTAAGACAATGTTTATTCGAGAGTGATATTCATTTACCCGATTATGCTGCTAAGGAGTATTATTACGCGCTCATGTTTCTTTATAGTTACCGTGGCAGTCTTGACACATTTAATTCTTATCGGCGCGAGATTGAACGTTTTATACAATGGAGCTGGTTTATTCACAAAAAACCAGTGTTACAACTCAAACGGCTGGATATTGAAGCATTCATTGAATTTTGCCAAAAACCACCCAAGCGTTGGATTGGTGTAAAAACAGTTAGTCGGTTTCATGAAAAGTCAGGCCAACGAATTCCCAATCCACAATGGTGCCCCTTTATCGCTAAGATATCTAAAAAAGCATTTGAAGATGGCGGAAAACCAGAAAAATCAAATTTTGAATTATCTCAGCAAGGTATTAAACAGCTGTTTGCTATTTTGGGGACTTTTTACAATAGTCTCATACAAGAAGAGGCGACTGAAGTTAACCCAGTGCTGCAAATCCGACAGAAAAGCAAGTTTATTCGTAAACAATCTCAGACCCCTACTATTCGCCGCTTATCTGATCTTCAATGGAGTACGGTGCTTCAAACTGCACATGAGTTGGCAGATAAAGATCATGTTAACTTTGAGCGAACCTTATTTATCATGCAATTACTTTACGGCATGTATTTGCGTATATCAGAATTAGCTTCCACGCCGCGCTGGCAACCTAAAATGTCGGATTTTTTTCGAGATTCAAATGGAGATTGGTGGTTTAAAACCGTAGGTAAAGGCAATAAATTGCGACAGATCGCGGTCAGCCAGCCTGTATTGGATGCACTCAAACGTTATCGTACTTACTTAGGTTATACTCCTCTACCCGCCCCAGATGATCAGCGGCCTTTAATCCCCAAAAATAAAGGTACTGGCCCAGTAGAAAGCACGCGCATCATTCGCCATATTGTGCAAAACTGTTTTATGGTTTCTGTTGAACGGTTACGCACAGATGGACAAATTGAAGAGGCTGAGATGCTACGCTCTGCCACGGTGCATTGGCTTCGGCATACGGGTATTTCTGATGACGTTAAGCATCGACCTCGTGAACACGTACGAGACGATGCTGGACATAGCTCTAGTGCAATTACCGATCGGTATATCGATGTAGAATTACGGGCACGGGCTCGTAGTGCACAAAAGAAGGTGCCAAAATTTAAAGTATAAGCCTCGCCATTTGATGAAAAGAATCCTACAGATTAACTGCATAGTAATGTTAGAAAGAAGCTGATAAAATAATAGCTTTTTCTAATACCGATGGTCAAATTTATCGGAATTAACCGTGTATACAAGGCTATATGAATGTGAATCGTGATGCACTAACTATTTATTAAGAAAATTGTTATTAGCCATTTTTCTATTGGTGGCGTTAGATATCGCAGTACATTATGGTCTGTATCATGCGATCTATAATTTCTTTCAATATGTATCTGGTAAGCTGCATTCGGTATCGGGTGCAGCTGACGGGACCTTAAATTAATCACTTATTATTATTATTCAGCCAAGATATTGGTAGAAGCATAGAAAACTATCTTAATTTACTAGTCATACCCTCTTCCCTTAGCTCGGTGGTTTCTAATAATTTACTAGATTTATTAGCTTGTTCCATTTCTTCCCATGAAGAATATATTTTTTTTCCCGCAGCGAATAATACGTTATAAACTACAGCTCCGGCCATCATACCCGTAGACATGTCTATAGCCATTTTGGTAAATTTTGTGCTTGTGCTATCGGATTCCTGCATATTAGTAAGACTCATAAACATCATAGTGGTAGAAGCGCCAAGAATCATTGATGTTGACATACCGGCATGATGAAGCGCATGAGCAAGGCTATTAGTTTTAAAAAAGCCACCAATAATGGGTACTTCTGCTAGAATGTTCTTTACAAGCCAATTATCTCTCCAGGTAAATCGTACGTTTTGGTCATTGGTCATATTTGATTTCCTCTTGTATTAAACGGAATCTTGAACCACGTTTACCCATAAAATCATTTGCCAAGATGGAACATTTATTTAGTGGTATTGTTCTTCTCGAGACATCATAATATATCCTAGTGCTTTTTTGTACTTTTTGCAGAGTTAATAATATAGATTAACATAAGGTGCCATTATTATTATTTCGTAAATAAAAAGCGTTTCCATAAAAAATAGACCGCAGGAATCACAACGAGCGTTAATACCGTTGCGCTGATCATGCCACCGACCATTGGTGCGGCAATACGACGCATGACTTCTGAACCTGTTCCGCCAAAAAACATGATGGGAAGTAAGCCACCAATAATGG